>CAJOPV010000033.1 GCA_905236495.1 uncultured Christensenellaceae bacterium | reverse complement strand
AGATATCCACGCCCTCCTGCCCGTCCCGCCAGGTCAGGCGCATTTCCATGATCTGGGTCGTATTGTACTGGGAAAGCTCCACGATGCTCTTCAATTCCCGAGCGGAGGAGCCCAAAAGGCTTTGATCGCTGATCACCTGGTTCATCACCCGATCGCTGCGGATCACGTACTTCACCGCGTCCATCATGTCTTCCGCCAGGTGATAGTCGTTATTGTTGGGCGCGGTGGCGTTGTTGATATACCGGCCCTCCCGGTTCACCGTCGTCACCGCGAAGGAGCCGGAGATATCGAAGGTCTGGAAGGAGGACTGCACATACGTCATGGCGGACAGGATCAGCCCGAACACCAGCCCCACCAGCGACAGGGCTACGATCACCGTCCAGCGCTTCTGAAGGGCGAAAAGCAGATCGCTCACCCGGATACGGATGCCGGATGGCTGGGCGTTCCCGCTTTGCATGTTTTCGTCACCTCACTGCTTTCATTTTTGAGGGCCGGCCTTTTTCTTCCTGCGCCGCAGAATCACAGCTGCCCCGATGCCGGCGCCGAGGGCTGCCAGGCCCGCGCCGCCCATCGCCACATAACGCAATACGTAGGTGGCGTGGATGTTGGCTGCCTGCACCTCCGCCGTATCATACACGGTGATGGGGTAACGGCTTTCCCCGTCCCCGTCCTTTACCAGGTAATAGCTGCCGGGGGTCAGCTCCTCAAAGGTCTGGGCGGCCCCGGCGCTGGTCCAGCTGCGGATCAGATTGCCGTCATTGCCGTAAAGCGTCAGCTTCACGCCGGGCACCTGGGCGCCGCTGTATTCATCCGTAACGCCCACCGCCACCCGGATCATGCGGTTGGTGAGGGCGATCTCCGTTTCCGCTTCGCCCTGGATGCGCCCGTCGGCTGCCACAGCCGCGGTGATCTCCTGGGAAGCGATGCGGTAATTCCCCGGGGCGGATACCTGCCGGAAGCGGTAGGTGACGCCCTTGTCCAGGCTGTCCAGGGTCAGCACGCCAAAGCCGTTGGTCCGGGCCTCCTCGTTCACAAGCACCCCGCCCGCGAACACCTGGAAGGCGGCGTTGGCGATCGCCCTGCCCTCGTACAGTTCATCCGTCACGGTGAGGCGGATACGGGTGCGCCGGCTGGCGATCAGAAGGGTCTCCGGGGCCACGGAGGCCTTCTTTTCCACCGTGGCCTCAATATCCTCCGTAAGCCCCGCGTAATAGGGCGGGATATCCCGCTGCCGAAGCAGATACTGCCCCAGATAGATTTCTTCACTTTCCCCAAAGCCCGTTTCGTCGCACACGATCTCCCCCACCGTCTGGCCCGTGCGGTAGCGCAGCGTTCCGTCGGCGGTAATGATATTGTCCGCGGCGATCACCTGGAAGGTGCCTCCCGGGATGCCCAGGCCCGTTTCCGCGTCCGTCATCTGCACCCGGATCACGTTCCGGGAGGGATATACCGGGAAGCGGACCACATAAGGCTCGGGCCAATCGTACATTTCATCCACCACGAAGGCCAGATTGGGCCCCATATCGTAGCCCTCCGGCTCCGTCATTTCGTGGAGCTCATAGGCCCCTTCAAACAGCTTTTCCGGCAGGTAGAAGGTGCCTGCCTCCGTGGTCTCGTAGGAGCGATAGGCGATGCGCTCGGGGTAATAGGAATTGAGCACCTGCAGGGCGTGGTTCTGCCCGTAGAGCTCAAAGAGCACGCCGCTTTCCTTCACGGTGCGGTCCGTCTCCCCGTCAATGAGCATCACATACACGGCGGATTTGATACCCTCGTCCGGCACGTCGCCTTCCCCGTGCCCGTCGCCGCCGCCGTTTCCCGCGTCCGGGGTAGGCGATACGGTGACGGTGGGGGTCACGGAGGGGGTGGGGATGGGCGTCCAATCGCCGCCGCCCCCGTCCCAGCCGTCGGGCACCCAAATGAAGGGGGTAGGCAGGGGCGTTTCCGTGCCCAGCTCCCCGCCCCCGTCGTCGTAGGCATCCCCCGGGAAGGGATCGGGCTGATCCTCCTCCGGGATATGCACCAGATACAGCCCCAGCAGCAAAATCACCAGCATCAAAACCAGCAGCAGGGCGCTCAGCATATCCGACGCCGGCTGCCAGAAATTCAAATCATCTTCATGCTGGCCTTGTTTTTTCTTCATGCCGTCTGATCCCCGCTCATGAGCTTTTCAAATTCCTCCACCGACGCGGGCTTGGACAGGTAAAAGCCCTGGCCCTCCAGGCAGCCGCACTTGCGCAGCATGCCCAGCTGCTCCATGCTTTCGATGCCCTCCGCCGCCAGGGTCAGATGCAGCTTCCTGGCCTGCTCGAATACGCCGTTCAGGGCGCCCTGGCTGTGGCTGCCCTCGAAGCGGCGCAGATCCAGCTTGACGAGGTCGGCCTCCGCGTTTTCCACCGAGTTCAGGGCGATGTAATCCCCGTCGAAGCCGTCGATCACCACTTTGAAGCCGCTTTGACGCAGCTTGTTTTCCGTTTCGATCACCGCGTTGCCGCACTGCAGATAAGCGTTTTCCGCGATCTCGATTTCCAGGCTCCTGGGCGGGATGCGGTATTTTTTCAGCATATCGGCAAAGAAATCGGCAATATCCATCGCCAGGATATCCGTTTTCGTCACGTTGATGGACAGGGGCACCGGGCGGATGCCCTGGTCGATCCACCGGCGGATGGTGGCGCAGACCTGCTCCCAGATATATTGATCCAATTTGGTGATGTAGCCGTTGCTCTCCAGCACCGGGATGAACACGGCGGGCGATACCGTGCCCAGCTTCCCGTGGTTCCAGCGCACCAGCGCCTCCGCCCCCACGATCCTGCGGCTGCTCAGCTCAAACCGGGGCTGCAGATAGAAGATAAATTCCCCGTCCCGAAGGCCCTGCAAGATCTGGGGCATCAAAATCTGCTCGTTGCCGCTGCCTTGGCCCTGCAGGGCGGGCCCGGCCCCGGACAGGGAAAAGCCTCCGCCCTTGGGCAGCCTCTCCAGCAGCTCGGTGATCTGTCTGATTTCCTTCCGCTCCCGGTAGCGGAGCTGCTCCTCCACCGGCGGGATCACCTGCTTATGAAATTCATCCAGGAAAAGGTCCATGTTCCGCATCATCAGGTTCCAGGCGATGCGGTAGAGGATATTGAACAAAAGCGACATGATGACGCCGGCAATGGAGGTATAGAAGGCGATCTGAATGCCCGCCAGCATGGTCTGCACGCTGGACAGGGCGGCGTTGACGGTGGTAAAGCCGATGCCCTGGATACCGATGATGAGGCCGATGAAGGTGCCCAGGATGCCCATGCCGGTCAGCGTGCCCGGGATCTGGCGGATCACGTTTTGCCAGCTGCGCAGGGCCAGGGCGTCGTCGTTTATGTATTCCGCCACGTCGGACAGCACCTGGCCCGATTCCCTTTGGCCCTGCACCTTATCCTGATAATCCCGGAACATATCGTCCATGGTTTTCTGGCGGAATATGCCGTCTGTTTTCATCAGCGCCGCCCAGGCGGAGCCGCTTTGGGTCTCAGACGCCCGCTGCACCTGCTCAAGCCCCGTTTCAAAGCCCCGGTAAAACTGCATCACCGGCAGCACGCCAAGCCCGATGCCCAGAAGCAGCACCGCCGCCATCAGCACAATAAAAACGGTGGATACCTCGTCGGGCGCATACGCCGTCAGCACCACGCCGCCGACGGCTATGAAAATCATCAAGGTATAGACCAGCTTGCGCATCACGGACCCCCTGACTTAAAATTTTTTCCGAAAAAATCAGCGTTTCTCCCCGCCGTCCGGAGCGCGGTCGGCATGGGTTTCCTGGGCTTCGCCGAACAGCCTGCGCACCGTTTTTAAGATGATCCGCAGGTCCAGCCCCACGCTCCAATGGGCGATGTATTCCGTATCCAGGCGCACCACCTCGTCAAAGGGCATATGATCCTTGCCCTTATGCACCTGCCACAGCCCTGTCACCCCGGGCCGGATGGACAGCCGCGCCCGATGATGATACTGATACCTTTCCCATTCATCCACCGTGGGCGGCCTTGTGCCCACCACGCTCATATCCCCCTTGAGCACGTTAAAAAACTGGGGAAATTCATCCAGCCCGGTGCGGCGGATGAAATCGCCGACGCCCGTTTTCTTCGTGCCGTCGGGAAGCAGCCGGTTCCCGACCACCCGGGGGTCAAAATCCATCTTGAAGAGCATCCCGTCGGTATGGGAATTGGCCTGGGCGAATTCCTGCTTGCGGGCCTCCGCGTCCACGTACATGGATCGAATCTTGTACATTTTGAACCGCTTGCCGTTTTCCCCCACCCGCTCCTGGCGAAGCAGCAGCGGCCCCGGGGATTCCTTTCGGATCAGCAGGCCCGCTACAGCCACTACCGGCAGGGCCGCCAGGCTGCCGATCAGCCCCGCCGTGATATCGAAGGCCCGCTTGATGAACGCATCCGTCAGACTCATCAGATTCATATTGGCGGTCAGCACCCGATAGCCCGCCAGATGCTCCAGGGTCTGCTTGCGCTCGTCCACGCCCTGCAAGGCGAAGTACAGATGCACCGTCAGGGCCATTTCCCGGCACCTGAGCAATAGCTCCTGGGCCCGATCATCCAGGGAAGCGTGAAAGAAGAATACTTCATCCACCCAGGCGCGGCAGATATAATCCGCCGCGTCCTTCAGATTCGCCACCACCGGCACCCCGGCGACGGCGTCCCCCTTGGCGTCCCGATCGATGATCACCAGGCCCGCCAGGGCGTAGCGCTCGAAGGAATACTGCCGCATCCGCGCCACGATATCGGGGGCGGATTTCTCATCCGTCACGATGAGCATGAGCTTTTGCTTTTCCCGTTTCCGGGGATGACGGCGCAGGAAGCGCCGCCACAAAATCCGGCTGGCATACCCCAGCGCCAGATAAAGCAGGATCGCCGCCAGGATAGACGCGGGAGCCTTTTCCACCGGCGTGCCCCGGACGATCATGCCCAGCACCGTAATGGAAAGAAGATAAAACCCGTGGCGCAGCGTGTATTTCAGCTCCACCACGTAGCCCCTCGTCAGCACCCCTTCCAGGGAATCCGTGGCAGCCATCACGAAAAGGTCAAACGCCAATATCAGCACGATGAGCCCGGGGGGATTGGCGTCCTGCACCGCGAAGCCGCCGCCGACGCCGGGATATACCGCCAGCAGCAAAACCAGCAGCAGGCAGCATTCATCCAGCAGGATAAAATCCAGATTCCGCAGCCACCCTTTCACGGTGCGCTTATACATGTCCGATCCCCTTCAGCCCGGCGCCGAACGCATGGAACGCGGGAAGGCAGGCTCCTCATCCAGGCCGCCCGCACGTTTGCCAAATAAATGCGCCTTTCGCAAATTT
>CAJOPV010000032.1 GCA_905236495.1 uncultured Christensenellaceae bacterium | reverse complement strand
CCCATGATGGGCCACCGCGGCTGCCGCCTGACGGTCACCTATCCCGAAATCGCCGTCATGCAGACCAACGCCATCATCAAGGCCTCCCTGGCTGTGAAGGGCCGTCATCCCGATTGGAACGTGGTGCCCGAAATCATGATCCCGCTGGTGGGCGAATTGAAGGAATATAAGTTCGTCAAGAACATCGTGGTCGAGACCGCGGACAAGCTCATCAAGGATGCCGGCAGCAGCCTCCAATACGAAGTGGGCACCATGATCGAGATCCCCCGTGCCGCCCTCACCGCCGACGAGATCGCCAAGGAAGCCGATTTCTTCTGCTTCGGCACCAACGACCTGACCCAGATGACCTTCGGCTTCTCCCGGGACGACGCCGGCAAGTTCCTGCCCGCTTACTACCAGAACAAGATCTACGAATTCGATCCCTTCGCCCGGCTGGATACCGTGGGCGTCGGCAAGCTGATGAAGATGGCTGTCACCCTGGGCCACGAGAGCAACAGCAAGATCCATTGCGGCATCTGCGGCGAGCACGGCGGCGATCCCAGCTCCATCGAGTTCTGCAACGAGATCGGCCTGAACTACGTCTCCTGCAGCCCCTTCCGGGTGCCCATTGCCCGCCTGGCTGCCGCGCAGGCTGCCATCAAGGCCAAGAAGTAATTCCCCGCACGACCAAGCCGCGCTTTCAGGCGCGGCTTTTTTCGGGGGAACGGCGATGTGACGGGGAGGGCTCCGCGCCCTCCCCCGTACCTTCACGCATTCAAAGCAAAGGAGAAGCACAAGCATGGAATTAAAAGAAGCCCGTGAGCAACTGATGCAGCTGCAGGAAAAGATGAGCGCCTACGATCACGCCATGGGGCTGCTCAGCTACGACGGCGAGACCACCGCGCCCCGGGGCACGGCGGACAACCGGGCCCACGCCCTGGGCATTTTGAGCGAGATCACCTACCAGCTTTCCACCGGCAGGGAAACGGTGGCGCTGTTGGAATACCTGGATGAAAACAAGGCGGCCCTCACCGAAAAGGAGCAGCGGATGGTGTTCCTGCTGCTCAAGGATATCCGCTTCATGCAGAAGATCCCCATGGACGAATACGTGGCCTATGAAAAACTGGTGGTGGAAAGCCAGGACGTATGGTACAAGGCCAAGAACGAGAATGATTTCCCGGCCTTCGAGCCGTACCTGGAAAAAATGTTTGAGGCCCAGATCCGCTTTGCCCGGTACGCCGCCCCGGATATGGACCCCTACGATTACTGGCTGAACGAGTACGAGCCGGGCCTGAGCAAGCAGGTGCTGGATGTCTTCTTCGGTGCGCTGCGGAAGCGTTTGGTGCCCCTGATCCAAGCCTGCGGGGAAAAGCCCATCATTCCCGAGGACGTATTGAAGGGCGATTTCCCGGAGGACAAGCAGGAGGAGCTGGCTTATTGGCTCATGGACGTGATGGGCCTGAACCGGGATCGGGTGGGCCTATCGACTACCGAGCATCCCTTCACCACCTCCCTGGGCAGCCACCTGGACGAACGCATCACCACCCATTACCACCGGGAGGACGTTTCCTGGTCCATGTACAGCGTGATCCACGAGGGGGGCCACGCCCTGTACGATACGGGCTCCAAGGACGATCTGGCCTATACCGTGCTGGACGGCGGCGTATCCATGGGCATCCACGAAAGCCAGAGCCGCTTTTACGAAAACATCCTGGGCCGGAGCCCGGCCTTCATCCGCTTCCTCTTCCCCAAGCTGAAGGAATTGTTCCCCCGGCAGATGGCGGCCTACGGCTGGCGGGATTTCTACCGCGCCGTCAACCGGGTGCAGCCCTCCCTGATCCGCACCGAGGCGGACGAGGTGACCTATTCCCTCCATGTGATGATCCGCTACGAGCTGGAAAAGCAGGTCATGACAGGGGCGTTGAAGGTGCACGATCTGCCTGCCGCCTGGAACAGGCTGTATAAGGAATACCTGGGCATCGACGTGCCCAGCGACCGTCAGGGCGTATTGCAGGACAGTCACTGGTCCTTCGGCGCTATCGGCTATTTCCCCTCCTATGCCCTGGGCAGCGCTTACGGCGCCCAGTTCCTGGCAAAGATGCGGGAAACCGTGGATGTGGACGCCTGCCTGGAAAAGGGCGATTTTGCCCCCATCAACGCCTGGAACAAAGAGCATATCTGGCAGTTCGGCAGCACCTACACCCCCGCCCGCCTGCTGGATCAGGTGCTGGGCGCGCCTTTCGATCCCGGCTATTACCTGGACTACCTGGAAAACAAATGCAAGGAACTGTACGGGGTGTAACGGAATAAACGAAAAACAGGGGGAACCGCTCTTTGGCGTCCAAAGAGCGGTTCCCCCTGCATCCCCTCCGAGAAAGACAGAGAAAAATACCGCCTCTCCCCGATCGTTCCTTCATCACAGGCGTTCAGGGTTTTTTTCCGTTTTGATCCAATACCTGCGGATCGCTTCTCCGTCCACGGTGACGTCCTTTTCAAAGACGCCGCCGCATTTTTGTATGGTCTTTTCGCTGGCAATATTCCACGGGGAGCAGGTCACCAGCACCCGTTCCATGCCCCGTTCCCCGGCCTTGCGGACGCACTGGGCCAGCATCTGCGGCGCGTAGCCCTTGCCCCGCTCCGAGGGGCGGATGGAATAGCCGATATGCCCGCCCCAAACACCCAGGATGGGGTGGTCGATATGGTGGCGCAGGTCGATGATCCCCACCACGGTGTCATCCGTAAGCCGGACGGCGATATACACCGAGGCATCCACACGCCCCTCCGGCACGGTGGCAGGATCGCTCCATAAACGCAGGCGCTGAAGCCAATCCTGATATGTTTCGCATTCTTCCAGCCCGGCGCACCCGGCAAAGCGGTCGTGGTCGCAGCTTTCCAGTATTTCCCGCCGCAGGGCCCAGACCTCCTTCTCATGCTCCGGCCCGGGCCTTAAAAGCAAGATTTCGTCCATCATGGTCACCGCCCCAGCCGGATCTTCCGCCGCTGGACGGCGGCCTCGTACTCCTGTTTTTCTTCCTCTGTTTCCGGGGCGAAGGCGGGCACCACGGGGGCGGGGTTTTCATCCGCGTCCAGGGCCACATACACGGCGTAGGCCCGGTTCACCATTTCCCGCCTGCCGTTCAGCTTTTCCACGAAGCTATCCACCCGCACCTCCATGCTGGTGCGGCCCGCCCAGGTGACCCGGGCCTCCTGCACCACGGTATCGTTGAGATGCGCCGGGGCGATAAAATCCAGATGATCCACGCACACGGTGGTAACGGCGCAATGGGCGAACCGCCGCGCCGCCACCGCGCCGATCACGTCGATCCAGGCCATCAGCTGCCCGCCGAACAGCCGGGGGGTCTGGTAGCCGTTGCAGTGCTGGGGCATCACGATCTGCACGCTGGATGTGATTTCCGTCATGGTTTTCCCTCCGCTTTCTTTTTTTCCATTATAGCCCTTTCGCCCCTCCCGCGCAAGGGCATGCCCGGGGCCCCGGACGCATATCATCCAGGGGAGGGGACGACATGCGAAAACTGCTTTTCTTGGTGCTGATTCTGTGGGTGCTTGCCGCTCCGGCGCTGGCGTCCCGGGGGCCGGATGGGAAGCTGATCTGGATCGAGCTGGATCGCATGCGCCTGACGCTGTATGAAAACGGGCAGCCGACGGCTGTTTATACCATTGCCGCCGGGAAGCAGGCCACCCCCTCCCCCATTGGCATATTCCGCGTCACCCACCGCTTTTCAACCGCCCTGTCCGGCTTCGGCACCCGGTTCCTGGGCCTGAACGTCCCCTGGGGCAGCTACGGCATCCACGGCACCAACCGCCCCGAATCCATCGGCAGCGCCGCCTCCCACGGCTGCATCCGCCTGCGCGTCAGGGACGCGGAAAAGCTTTTTGCCGCCGTGCCCACCTACACCAAGGTGGTGATCGAGGGCGGCCCCTACGGCCCCCTGAACTGGGGCCTTCGCACCCTGCGGGAGGGAGACCGGGGAGCGGACGTGAGGCAGCTGCAGCTGCGCCTGATCCAGGCGGGCTATTTATGGGGCGGGGCGGACGGCGTATTCGGCGCCGCCACCAGGCAGGCGGTGATCACCGCCCGGAAGGCCTTCGCCCTGCCTGCCGGCGATGCGGCGGACAGCGCGCTGCAAATGGCCCTGGGCATGCGATTATTTGACTGACAAAGCCTTGACAAACGGCCCCGAAGCGGCGATAATGGGGAGGATACGTGAGAAAGGATGGGAAGAACATGGCACAGTTGACGATGGACAAGCTGGTGGCCCTGTGCAAGGTGCGGGGCTTTATTTTCCCGGGCAGCGAAATTTACGGCGGCCTGGCGAACAGCTGGGATTACGGCCCCCTGGGCGTGGAATTCAAAAACAACGTAAAAAAGGCCTGGCTGAAAAAATTCGTGCAGGAAAGCAAGACCAACGTGGGGCTGGACAGCGCCATCCTGATGAACCGCATGGTGTGGGTGGCCTCCGGGCACGTGGGCACCTTCAACGATCCCCTGATGGACTGCCGCGCCTGCAAGGCCCGCTTCCGGGCGGACAAGCTGATCGAGGATTGGGGCAAGGCCAACGGGCAGGAAATCCAGGCCGACGGCTGGACCAACGAGCAATATGAATCCTTCATCGCCGACCACGACATCGTCTGCCCCACCTGCGGCAAGAAGGATTTTACCGGCATCCGTAAATTCAACCTCATGTTCAAGACCCACCAGGGCGTCACCGAGGACAGCGCCAACGAAATCTACCTGCGCCCCGAAACGGCCCAGGGCATCTTCGTGAACTTCAAGAACATCGTCCGCTCCACCCGCCGGAAGCTGCCCATGGGCGTGGCCCAGGTGGGCACATCCTTCCGCAACGAGATCACCCCGGGCAACTTCATCTTCCGCATCCGGGAATTTGAGCAGATGGAGCTGGAATTCTTCTGCAAGCCCGGCACCGATCTGGAATGGTTCGATTACTGGCGCGGCTTCTGCCGGGATTGGCTGCTGAAGCTGGGCATCAGGGAAGAAGCCCTCCGCCTCAGGGATCACAGCAAGGAGGAATTGGCCTTCTATTCCAAGGCCACCACTGACTTTGAATACCTCTTCCCCTTCGGCTGGGGCGAGCTTTGGGGTATTGCGGACCGCACGGATTACGACCTGACCCAGCATCAGGTGACCTCCGGCGAATCCATGGAATACATCGACCCCGTCACCAACGAGCGCTATATCCCCTACGTCATCGAGCCCTCCCTGGGCGCGGACCGGGTGACACTGGCCTTCCTATGCAACGCCTACGACGAGGAGGAATTGGAGGGCGGCGACATGCGCACGGTTTTGCACCTGCATCCCGCCCTGGCCCCCTTCAAGGCCGCCGTGCTGCCCCTGCAAAAGAACAAGCTGGGCGCCCTGGCCTCCCAGATCCACGAGGACTTGAGCCGGTATTTCATGGTGGATTACGACGAGACCGGCTCCATCGGCAAGCGCTACCGCCGTCAGGACGAGGTGGGCACCCCCGTATGCATCACCGTGGACTTTGAAACCGAGGAAACGGGCACCGTCACCGTCCGCGACCGGGACACCATGGAGCAAAAGCGCATCCCCGTTGCGGAGCTCAAGCAGTATATCGAGGATATGCAGCAATTTTAACATGGGAAAAGCGGGAAAAAAGCTGCTCTGCGCGCCTCTCACCGGGGAGGCGCGCCACTTTTTTAGTGTTCTGGGGCGATACCCCCAGCGCCGACGCCACTTCCTCCTGGGTCAGCCCGTGCCTGAGCCGCCGGGCCTTCAGCTGCCCCGACAGATCATTCATGTCCCCGCCTCCCTTCCGTTTTGCCCTCATTATAACAAAGCGCCGGAAAAGCGCAATGACGCATCCGGCGAGGCTTTCCCAACCGCCGGGCGAGAAACCGTCCCCCGGCAGCGCTGGAAAACATGTATTAGTCGCGGTACGCCCATTCCATGGTGTAGCCGGCATCTTTCAACTGCTGCACTACGCCGTCAGCGCCTTCCTCTCCCCGGGTCAGGATCAAGTACAGCGTCTGTTCTCCCTCCGGGGTGAAGATCCTGAATACGATGCAGTCCCCCTCCCCCGGAACCTCCGTTTCATATACATACGCCCCCTCATCCGGGCTGTATATATCCTCCAGGAGCGTGAAATTGCCCAGGTATTCGTTATAGAGGAAATCCCCCGACGCATCGCCCGCCGTGGAAGCAAAGCGCAGCGTCGCCTTTTCCCCCTGGGCCACAAACATCAGGTCCTCTTGCCATTGCCCCTGGTAAATCAGCCCCGCTTCCCGCACGCCGTCCCCCGTCACCTGCCAATCCCGGGCAGGGGGCAATTCCCTCAGCACCCGGGATTCCGTGTAATCCTCCCCCAGGAAATAATCCATCAGCCGCAGGAAAGCGTCCGTGCCGGGCAGGTCTCCGCTTTGGAGGAAGCAGGCGTTGCCGAAGCGATCCACCACCACGGTGGTGGGGATGTAATAGGCCTCCACATACGCAGCCAGCGCCGCCTCTTCATCCCGGCCCATGGGCAGGGACAGGCCTAATTCTTTTTTGAAATCGGCAATGGCGTCCAGGGTGTCGTCTTTCTCAATGGACAGGGCGATCACCGCCACCTTGTCAGCCCGCTGGGCCCAGGCTTCGTCCAGATAGGGAAATTCATTCCGGCAGGGCGGGCACCAGCTGGCCCACAGATTGATGAGCACCGCCTGCTTTTCCTTCAGCGCCTCGGAGAGGGTAAAGGTTTCCCCGTCGGTTGTTTCCACAGTAAAATCCGGGAAGGGATTCCCCAGCGCCTCCTGTTCTCCCCGGGCAGGGGTCAGCCCCAGGCACAGGGCCAGCAGCAGCGCGAAAATGAGACATTTTTTCAGCATCATTATTCCTCCAATATCAGCGCCGCTTCCCCGGGCAGAGGCGGCAGGATGAGTTCCGCCTCCGGGGCCCGATACCCCGCGGGCGCTTTTAACAGCTTAACGTGGTAGGCGGCGATTTCCCCTGCGAACCGGGCCGCTCCGGTCTCATCCGTCCGCACCGGGCTGCACAGCGTATCCGTGCAGAAAAGCACCGTCACCCCCGGCACGGGTTCGCCGGAGGGGGACAGCACAAAAACCGTCCAAACCGGCTCCCCGGTCAAAGGCTCCTGGCTCACATAGACTACCCGGCCCCGTTCGTCAGCCATCAGGAGCAAGGGCAGCTCCCCGCCGCCCCAGGCCGCAAGGATTTCGCCCCCTTCGTCCCAAATGATAGATTGGAAGCCATCCGGCGCTTCCTCCGGCATCGGGGCGGTCTGCCCTTCAACGATCAGGATTACGGTCATGCTCTCGCCCATCTCCAGGGCGATATCCTGCAAGGCCGCCGTCAGCGCCTCTCCCTCCGGGGCCGCCCCATCCAGGAAAGCGACCAGGGCAGAGGGCTTTTCCGTCAGCTTTTCGATCCCGTCCCCAAACGGGCCTGCGCAATCGGGGATCGCCCGGCCCAAGAGAGTTTCCTCCGCCCAAGCGGGAACCGTGAGCAGCATAAAAACCAGGCACCAGGCCGCAAGTCGCTTCATCCCTTCACTCTCCTTCTTTTTGATTATAACACCCGATTCCCCATCCGGCAAGCCGCCCGTTTGCGCTGCGGTCTTGACTTTTTCCGCGTCGTTTTGCTATGATATGAGAGGAATATGATCATATTTTTCTGCTTTTTGTCGCTGTCAGCGTCAAATAATCCGATGACCGCCGGGAGGAACCGCCATGAAAAAGCTGTCGCTGCCCATGCTTTCCCAAATCGTTGGGGAAAAACGCCGGGAAAAGAAGCTGTCCCAGCAGGCGCTGGCCCGGGAAACGGGGATCAACCGATCGCTGCTGTCCCGGCTGGAGCAAGGGGCCTACGCCCCTTCGGTGGATCAATTGCTTTCCTTATCGGAAACCCTGGGCTTTTCCCTGGATCAGGTGACGGCAAGCGACGCTCCTCTCCTCCCGCCGCCGGAACGCTGCCGCGTCGCCGTGGCAGGGGCGGGCTACGTGGGGCTGTCGCTGGCGATCCTGCTGAGCCAGCACAACGACGTGACGGTGGTGGATATCCTGCCGGAAAAGATCGAAAAGCTGAACCGCCTGATCTGCCCCCTCAGGGATTCCTGGGCGGAAAAATACCTGCGGGAGGCCCGGGAAGGGAAAAGGCGCTTGACTCTCCGGGCCACCACCGACGGGCGATCCGCCTACGCCCAGGCGGACTTTATCCTCATCGCCGCCCCCACCAATTACGACCCCAAGCGGGATGATTTTGACTGTACCGCGGTGGAAAGCGTGCTAAAAATGGCGTTGGACAGCGCAGCGGGCCGGGACGAGCCCCCGGTGATCGTCATTAAATCCACCGTGCCCGTGGGCTACACCCGCCGGGCCCAGGAGCGCTTCCAAACGGACCGCATTTTATTCAGCCCCGAATTCCTGCGGGAGTCCAAGGCGCTTTACGATAATCTGTACCCCTCCCGGATCATCGTGGGCCGGGACGGGAAAGGGCAGGCCGCCGCGGAGGCCTTTGCGGGGCTGCTTCGGCAGGGAGCAATCAAAAAGGAAGTGGAAACGCTGCTCATGGGCAGCCAGGAGGCGGAAGCCGTGAAGCTGTTCGTGAACACCTACCTGGCCCTGCGGGTCAGCTTCTTCAACGAGCTGGACACCTACGCCGAAGTGAAGGGGCTGCATACCGCCCCCATCATCCGGGGGGTATGCCTGGACCCCCGGGTGGGGGATTATTACAACAACCCCTCCTTCGGCTACGGGGGCTACTGCCTGCCCAAGGATACCAAGCAGCTGCTGGCAAACTACCGGGACGTGCCCCAGAACCTGATCCGGGCCATCGTGGAGGCCAACACCACCCGAAAGGATTTCATTGCCGATCGGGTGCTGAAAATCGCCGGGGCTTACGGCATGGGCGACGGCTATGCCGCCGAGCAGGAGGCCCAAAGCGCCCAGGCGGTGGTGGGGGTGTATCGGCTCACCATGAAAACGGATTCCGATAATTTCCGCCAGTCCTCCATCCAGGGGGTTATGAAGCGCATCAAGGCCAAGGGGGCCGCGGTGGTGGTGTATGAACCCACGCTGGAGGACGGCTCCACCTTCTTTGGCAGCCCCGTCCTCAACGATCTGGAGGCCTTTAAGAAAAAATGCGGCTGCATCATCGCAAACCGCTTCGATCCCGCCCTGAACGACGTGCGGGACAAGGTCTATACCCGGGATCTGTTCGGCAGGGATTAACGCACCCTGAGCTGCCAGAACGCGACGGCGGAGGCCGCCGCCACATTCAGCGAATCGATCCCCGCCGCCATGGGGATGCGCACGATATCGTCGCATTGGTCCAGCGTCTGCTCCGTTAAGCCCGTATCCTCCGTGCCCAGGCACAGGGCGATTTTATCCCAGGCAAGCAGAGCGGGGTCATCCAGCGTCAGGCAGTTTTCCCGAAGGGCCAAGCCCAGCACCCGGAAGCCCGCGGCCTTGAGCATGGGCAGCGCCCCGTCCGCCCCGGTAAAAGCCCAGGGCACCTGAAACACCGCCCCCATGCACACCCGCACCGCCCGGCGGTGCAGGGGATCGCAGCAGGTCGGAGACAGCAGGATGCCCCCGCATCCCAGGGCGGCGGCGGAGCGAAAGATAGCCCCTACGTTGCTGGGCTCGGTGATCCCCTCCAGCAGAGCTACCCGCCGGGCGGAAGCCATCACACGCTCCGGCGTCCCCATGGGCGGGCGCTTCATGGCGCACAGCACCCAGGAACGCTGCAGCCGAAAGCCCGTCAGGGCCGCCAGGGTATCGTCATCCCCCGTCAGCACGGGCACGTCGGGGCAAAGCGCCCTGATCTCCGCCCCCGGCCCCGTCAGCATTTTCCGCCGCATCAGGAGGGATATCGGCTGGCACCCAGCCCCCAGGGCGGACAAAACGACCTTAGGCCCCTCCGCAATGAACAGGCCCTTTTCCGGCGTCTGGCGGCTGCGGAGCTGGGCGTCAGTCAGGTGGAAATAAGGCGCCGCTTCCGGCGCGGAAAGGTCTGCGATCTCCAGGACGGGCACTGCGTATATCCCTCCAAATCAACGGGGAGGCCATGCTGGCCTCCCCGGCTTTTTCATTGCTTACAGATCGGAAAACAGGTCCGCCCGATAGACGCCTTTGGCGATCAAATCCCGGAAGGACTGGACCACGAATTCCTTGTCCTCTTTGTAGGTGACGCCGAACCAGGCGTCCCGGGTATCCAGCACCTGCACGGTGACCTGGCCTTTTTTCAGCAGTTCGCCGATAAAGCTGGGAATCAGGTATTCCGCCTTCAGGGGATTGTCCCGGGCTTTGGTATCCAGGAATTCCACGAAGCCCTTTTGAAGGGTATCCATGAAGGCCGGGCTCAGCCCCCAGAAATTCATGGAAACGTAGGAATCGGGATCGATGACCTGTCCGTCCGCTTCCGCGCCGGCCTTGCCGTCCTTCACGGTCTTTACGATGTTGGAGGTCTCCGCCACGTCGGTGAGGAACCCCTGCCCGTTTACCTGGCAAATCCCCCGGGTCACGGCGCCGTTATCGGACAGGGTGTTTTTCAGAATGAACCCCGCCATGCAAAATTCCCGCTCTCCCCGGGGCACGCAGAGGAAATCGTGGAGCTTTTGGAAGGCCTCCCTGCCATAGTAGTCATCGGCGTTGATGACGGCAAAGGGCTCCCGGATCACGTCCCGGGCCGCCAGCACCGCCTGGCCCGTGCCCCAGGGCTTGCTCCGGCCCTCCGGCACGGCGTAGCCCGCCGGCAGATCCTCCAGGGCCTGGAAGCCGTAGGCCACCTCCACCCCCGCCTTTGCGCAGATCTTTTCGATGCGGCTGCCGATGATCTCCCGGAAATCCCGTTCAATATCGTGGCGGATCACGAATACGATCTTGTTAAAGCCTGCGGCGATGGCGTCATGGATGGAATAATCCATGATGATCTCCCCCGTGGGCCCTACCTTTTCCAGTTGCTTGATGCCGCCGCCAAAGCGGGACCCGATGCCCGCTGCCATGATGAGCAACGCCGTTTTCATTTGATTCCCTCCCTGAATATGCCTTCAGGGGAACCGGCAAGCCCGGCTCCCCTGATCGGTCTTTTCCTTAATAATCAGCGCCAGTCGATATCGGAATACTGATTGATGCTGGAATCCTGCTCCCAGTAATGCCCGTGAGTACCAGCCAGGCTGCCGTCGTAGCCGAACTGATTCGCCAGCTTGGTCATGGTGGAGACATAGTTCTTTTTCAGCGCACCGCTGATGGATGCCTTGCGGTCCCCGGCATCCGCCTTATCGGCAGCCGCTTCAAAGGCCGCCAGATAATCGTTGTAAATCAGTTCAAAGTCTTCCAGAGCGGTCTTTTGCTCGCCGTTGGGATTGATGTTGGCATAGCAGAAATTCAGCACCTGCTGGCCCCGATGCAGCAGCTTCACATAGTCGAAGCCGTCGTTGGCGTAGCGGTTCTTCAGATTGGTCTCCCCTTCCGTCACGTCCACACCGTTGCTGAACAGCCAATCGATGTAAGCCAGGCTGGCATACTTGAGGGGCTGGGCGTCAATGCCGAAGGCCTCTTTGAGCACCTGCTGACGGTTTTCCTGATCCGT
>CAJOPV010000031.1 GCA_905236495.1 uncultured Christensenellaceae bacterium | reverse complement strand
TTCCACCCTTACCGGGGTTTCCCCCGGCGGTATCTCTCTGTTGCACTTGCCTTGGAGTCGCCTCCACCTGCCGTTAGCAGGCATCCTGCCCTGCGGTGCCCGGACTTTCCTCATGCCATCTTTCAGGCCTGCGGTCATTCAGCCGCCTTGACTGCAGAAAAACGTATCTGTTTTACGGCACGATCAAAAGCCTGCCGCAGGTTTCGCATTCCACCAGCTCGCCGGATTTGATCTTCCGGGATACCGCCGAGGGCAGCGACATATTGCACCCGCCGCACTGATCGCCGTACAGCGCCGCCAGGGGCGGCACGCTGTGGAGCTTGATGGTGCGGTAACGCTCCATAAACTCCGGCTCGATGGGCTTGGCCTTTTCCTCCGCCGCCGCCCGAAGCTTTTCCAGATCCTTGCCCTTTTCCTGAGCCTCCTGGTCGTAGATCACCTTCAGCTTATCAAATTCGCCCTTGGCCTTGGCAGCGCGCATTTTTACGTCCAGCTGCTGCTTTTCCCGGTCGGCGGCGTCCTTGCGGATCTGCTTGATCTCCTGCTCGTAGGCGTTCAAATTGCTCTGGAAGCGGCGAGCATCCCCCAGCATCTGCCGGGTAGTCTCCGCGTCGGCGGGGTTTTCGATCTTGGCCTGCAGGGCGTGAAGCTGCTCATCCGTCATACGGATGGCGTCCTTCAGCGCTTCCAGCCGATCCATCATGGCGGCGACCTCGTTTTCGATGCGCTCGATGGTGTTTTTCTGCTCTACCACATAATCCCTGTATTTTGTCAGCTTCTGGCGGGTAGGCGACCGCTTGATGGATAATTCCATCTTATCCGCCGCCATATCGGCCTTCTGATACTCCCATAACAAATGCAATTGATCCATGCCAGTGCCCTCCTTGAATTAAACGCAGCCAAAGGGCGCGCGTTGAGACGGGAAAACCCGTATATTATATTTTACATCATCCGTCCGTTTTTGTAAATACTCGCATAATTCCCCGACCAGCGGCGCTTCCGTACCGAAATGCCCTCCGTCAAACATTACAAAGCCGCTCATTACAGCCGCCAGGGCGTTATGGTGCCTGACCTCCCCGGTCAAAAGCGCCTGCGCGCCCAGCTCTTTTGCCAAGGCCCAATCGGCATCGTCCGCGCCGCCGGCGATCGCCAGGGTTTTTATCGGCGTATCCTCCTTCCCGTAGCACCGGGCTGGAAAAGAAAGAGTTTCGGTGAATTTTTCTTCAAGCGCTTTGGCTTTCATGGGCTCTGGCAATTCTCCCAGGAACAGATATTCGCCGGCTTTTCTCAGATTTTGTAAGCCCAGCAGCCTTCCGCAGCAGGCGCTGCCGCTGAAAAAGGTCTTATCCAGGTTGGTATGGGCGCTGATGAGATTGATTTGTGCGCGGATCAGGCGGCAGAGGATGCGGCCCTCCGGGTCTTCCTCCAGGAGGTTTTTCCGGGCATGGAACAAAAGCGGATGATGCGTGACGATCAGCTCCGCGCCGAGCCTTTCCGCCTCCGCCGCCACCTCCAGCGTGCAATCCAGCGCCACCAGCACCTTTGTGACCGCCGCGTCCCGGCGGCCCACCAGCGCGCCTGCATTGTCAAATTCCTCCGCCGTTTCAAAAGGCGCGATTTCATTGAGAATCTCTTCGATCTGCTTCACCGTCGCCGGCATGCTCCAATTCCTCCTTGATCCATGTAAGACGCTGTCTTGCTTCCTCGTCTCGCCCGGAGGATAATACCTGGAATTGCCATTTCAGGAAATCGGCAAATACCCCTCCCCCATTTTCCATGAGCCGCGGCCCGAGATACAGCTGCTTTTTCGTATAGCTTTCCTCCCCGGGCACGGCCCGAATGACGGTATAATACCGGCGGTTGGCCCGGGTGATCCTTTCCGTTTCGATTCGGTAACCGATACAAGACAGCGTTTCCCTCACCAGAAATACTTCCGTATGGGCGGAGAGGATCAGCACGGCGCCCTGCAGCTTGTTTTTTCCGTTTGCCAGGATGCCTGAAAGCGTTTTGCCCCCCATGCCCAAGATGGCGACGGCCTGGGCGGGGCAATGCAGCACGGTGAGGCCGTCCCCTATGCAAAGATCCGCACGGTCGGAAAGCCGATGCAGCGTCAGAAGCTTTTTCGCTTTCTCCAGGGACGCCTCGCTGATATCCGCCACGCACATGCGGCGGCACTTGCCCTGGGATAACAGCCAACAAGATAACCGCCCGTGGTCGGCCCCGATATCGGCGCCGTAATCACAGGCGGGAAACAGTTCCGCGGCTATGGACAGCCGTTCATCCAACTGGGGAGAGCGCATGTCAATCCAAATAATCCTTCAGTTTTTTGCTGCGGCTGGGATGGCGAAGCTTCCGAAGGGCCTTGGCCTCGATCTGGCGGATGCGCTCCCGGGTTACCTTGAATTCCCGGCCGACCTCCTCCAGCGTGCGCTGGTGCCCGTCATCCAGGCCGAAGCGGAGCCGCAGCACTTTTTCCTCCCGGGGGGTCAGGGTATCCAGCACGTCCCAAAGCTGCTCCTTCATCAGGGCGTGGGAAGCGGCTTCCGCAGGGGCAGGCGCGCCTTCATCCTCAATGAAATCCCCCAGGTGGCTGTCCTCTTCTTCGCCGATGGGGGTTTCCAGAGAAACGGGCTCCTGGGCGATCTTGATGATCTCCCGCACCTTGGCCTCGCTGATGCCCATGGCCTTGGCGATTTCATCCGGCGTAGGCTCCCGTCCGTATTCCTGCAGAAGCTGGCGGGATACGCGGATCAGCTTATTGATGGTTTCCACCATGTGCACGGGGATGCGGATGGTGCGGGCCTGATCGGCAATGGCCCGGGTGATGGCCTGGCGAATCCACCAGGTGGCGTAGGTGGAAAACTTATACCCCTTGCGGTAGTCAAATTTTTCCACGGCCTTGATAAGGCCCAAATTGCCCTCCTGGATCAGATCCAGAAAAAGCATGCCGCGCCCCACATACCGCTTGGCGATGGAAACAACCAGGCGTAGATTGGCCTCAGCCAGCTTTTTCTTGGCTTCTTCATCGCCCTGCTCCATGCGCTGGGCGATCTCGATTTCTTCTTCCGCGGTCAAAAGCGGCACCCTTCCGATTTCCTTCAGATACATACGCACCGGGTCGTCGATGCTGATGCCCTCGGGCATGGAAAGGTCCAGATCCTCGGGCAGAGGCTCCGGCTGCTGGGAGGAGGTATTTTCCGCGTCCCGGGTCACGGTGACGCCCATGGCCTCGAAGGTTTCCAGGATGCTGTCAAACTGGTCGGGATCGATTTCGTATGATGAAAGGCGGCTGATAATTTCATCGTAGGTCAAAACGCCTTTGCTTTTGCCCAATTCGTAGAGTTCATTCAGTTTTTCCTGCTTTGCATCCATCTGTGTGCTCAATGGCTCCACTCCTCTCTTACCGTCAGCGGCCTTGCTGTTTTAACTGAGCCAATTCTTTGGAAAGCACCGTGACTTCCGACAGCGCCTGGGCCCGTTTTTCCGGGCTGTCCGCCGTTTTCATCAGATCGGTCATGGCTTGAATTTGTTGCTGAATGTGCAGCATCTGCACGTTTCTGAGGCAATCCGCCGCGATATCGGCGGCATGATCCTTTTCCCCTTCGGTCAAAAGCGAGAAGGCTTCCCCCGCCGCCTGGCGCAGGGAATCGCTTTCCGCATCGCTGATGATCGCCGCCGGGGTTTCCCCCGCGATGAGCCGGGCTGCCAGGGCTTTCAGATCCTGATCCGTAAAATCCGTTTCCTTTACCATGCCCTCCGGCAGCCGTCCCGTTGCCAGCAGCGCCAGCAGCGTCTGTTCCGTTCGGTATCCGTCCGCCTTGCGCTGCCGCTTTGGGGTTATTGTTTCCCGGGCGGGGGATGGATTATTCTGCCCCTGTTTTTCGCCGTGGGATACGCCGATCTGCTGGATCAGCACTTCCCGGGAAAAGCCGGTCTGGACGGATAAAAGCTCCAGGTAGTTTTCCAGCTCCACCGGCTCCTTGACCTTTTTAAGCAGCTCCGCGCAAGCCTTCGCATACTCGGTGCGCCCTTCCTGGGTGTTCAGCTCGTATTGCAGCCTCAACCGCTGCATCCAGTAGGCTGTGGGGCTCATGGGCCGGATGGCCCGGAATGCGTCCAGGCCACGCATGCGGATAAACTCGTCCGGGTCCAGCCCATCGGGGAAATACAATACCTTGGCGGGCACATCCTCCGTTTCAAAGATGCCCAGGGCGCGTTCGATGGCGTGCTGACCCGCTTCGTCCCCGTCGTAGGCCAAATGCACCTCCGGGGCGTAGCGCTTGAGCAGCCTTGCCTGTTCGTTTGTCAGCGCCGTGCCCAACGTCGCCACAGCGCCCACCACCCCGGCCTGGGTGATCGCCACCACGTCCATATAGCCCTCCACCAGGATCACCCGTTTCAGGTCCCGAGCCTTGCGGATGAGATTGATGGCATAAACGCCCTTGCGCTTGTTGAATATCGGGGTATCGGCGGTGTTCAGGTATTTGGGCTTGGCATCTCCCATGGCCCGGCCCCCAAAGCCCAGCACCCTGTTTTGCTGGTCGATGATGGGGAAAATGGCCCGGTTGCGGAACATATCAAAGGCGTGATCGCCCTTGATGACGATGAGCCCCGCCAGCTGAAGCTCCTCCTGAGTGTAGCCCTTGCCGGTCAAAAACTCGGTGAGAGAATCCCACTGGTCGATGGCGGCCCCCAGGCCGAACTTGCGGATCACGCCGTCGTCCAGCCCGCGATTGTGGAGGTAATCCAGGATGGGCTTCCCCGCCTCCGTCCACAGTTGATCGTGGTAAAAGCGGGCGGCTTCCCGATTAGCGGAAAGCAGCCGTTCCCGCTGGCTGCGGCGGCGCTCGTAATCCGGGTCCTCCTGAAGCTCCGGCAGGGGCATATGGATGCGGTCCGCCAGCAGCTTTACGGCCTCCAGATAGGAAACCCGTTCCATTTCCATCACGAACTGCACCACGTTGCCACCGGCCTTGCAGCCGAAGCAGTAATACAGGTTCAATTCGCTGTTGACGGAAAAGGAGGGCGTTTTCTCATGGTGAAAAGGGCAAAGGCCCCAGTAGCGGCGCCCATCCTTTTTCAGCGGCAGGTAGCCGGACACCACGGAAACGATATCCGTCCGGGCATACAGCTCGTCCATCCAGGAAGACGGGATCCGTCCTGCCACCTTTGCCCCTCCTTTCATGGGTTTCCCTGTGCATAGATTCGATATGAAACGCCGTTTTCCTGCAATATAGCGTAATTTTCGATGAAGCAAATTTACCTTTACATTACGGAAAAGGATTCCGGCATGAACAGGCGCTGATAGGTGCGCATGGCATAGCGGTCCGTCATGCCGGCGAGAAAATCGGTGACGGCCCGCTCCGTTCCGTCCCGATAGGAAATCTGCACATATTCCATGGGCATCTGGGCAGGATGATCCATATAATAGGCAAAGAGGACGGTCAGAAGATGGTCGCATCGGGCCTCCTCTTCCTTCCGCCAGGCATCCATATATACGTTTTTGAACAGGAAGCTTCGCAGCTCGTCCGTGGCGGCTTGGATGGGAGCGCTCATCCGCAGGTGAGGCTGATCCCGGCTTTCCCGGATCACGTCGCTGATCATGGTATTGATGCGCTGTCCGTGGGTTTCCCCCAGCACGCGGATCAGCTCGTGGGGCAATTCAAACTCCTTGAGCACCCCTGCCCGAATGGCGTCGTCGATATCGTGATTGATGTAGGCGATGCGGTCCGCCCGGGCCACGCATTCCCCCTCCAGGGTGGCGGGGGCAACGGGGCCTGAATGGTGCACGATGCCGTCCCGGACCTCCCTTGTCAGGTTCAGCCCCTCGCCCCCTTCCAGAATCTCCACCACCCGCAGACTTTGCTCGTTATGGCGGAAATTCCCGTTGGTAAGGCGGTTCAGCGTGCGTTCTCCGCAATGCCCGAAGGGCGTATGGCCCAGATCATGGCCCAGGGCGATGGCCTCGGTCAAATCCTCGTTGAGCTTCAGGCTCCGGGCCAGAGTACGGGCCACCTGGGATACCTCCAGGGTGTGGGTCAGGCGGGTGCGGTAATGATCCCCTTCGGGAGAAATGAACACCTGGGTTTTGAATTTCAGGCGGCGAAAGCTTTTGCAGTGCAGGATACGATCCCGATCCCGCTGAAAATCGGTGCGGTACGGGCAGGGCGTCATGGGCCGATCCCGGCCTTTGCTGTCGGCGCTGCATACGGCGTAGGGGCTCAGCCATTCCCGTTCCCGCTGTTCCAGTTCCTCCCGGATCGTCATGCGCTCCACCTCCAACTAAAAGGGTGTATTCCACGCACCCGGTCAAAAATCCTGTTATCCAACAAAAAAATACGGTCTTTTTCCCTTGATTTCGCTTGAAATTCAGGGAAAGAGACCGTATTCTAAAGATAGGATCACAGGAGGCCCAATCGTTCCCGTTCCTTGGCTGTCATGCTGGCCTTTTTGAGCAGGTCCGGGCGGCGCTCCTTCGTTACAAGGAGGGCCTGTTCCCTACGCCAGGCGGCGATTTTGGCATGATCCCCGTTCAAAAGCACTTCCGGCACCTCCATCCCTTCATACACCCTGGGCCGGGTATATTGAGGATATTCCAGCAGCCCTTCATCGGAAAAGCTTTCGTCCCGGGGGCTTTCCTCGCTGCCCAGCACCCCGGGGATCAGCCGGGCTACGCAGTCCGTCAGCACCATGGCGCCCAGCTCGCCGCCGGTGAGCACGTAATCCCCGATGGACACCTCCAGATCGATATACTGATCAATGACCCGCTGATCTACCCCTTCGTAATGCCCGCACAGAAGGATCAGATGCTGCTCCTGCGATAATTCCTGGGCCAGCTTCTGGGTCAGGGGCACGCCCCGGGGGGACAGATAAATCCGCTTTACGCCAGATGGAGGGGTTTCTCCTTTCGCGTTGGAGGGGCAGGGCACGCCCCGCTTTTCGCACACCGCTTTGATGCAGTCCCCGATGGGCTGGGCCATCATCAGCATCCCCGCCCCGCCGCCGAAGGGATAATCGTCGGTGTTTTTATGCTTGGAAGCGGAGAAGGGCCGGATATCCGTGGCTTCCACGGCGATGAGGCCCTGCTCCCGGGCCCGGCCCAGGATGCTTGCGTTCAGCACGCTTTCAAACATTTCGGGAAAGATGGTTAAAATATCAATGGTCATATATATTCCTCTGCGATCGTTCAGCGGCTTTCCAACACTTCGTTATCCTCCGCCGGGCTCAGCGCCGCCAGCGCAGGATGATTCGTCAGCCGTTTCATTATGCGCCAGCCATCCCTGCTATGCGCCAGATTTTGGGGGATGGGCCGGAACCCCAAATCCAAATAGATCTTGCAGGCCAGCCAGGTGGTGGTCTGGGTGGGGATTTTTGCGTGGGTATAGCCCAGCTGCTTCATGGTTTGAATGGCGTGGGTTATCAGAGGCTTGCTGAGGCCTTTTCCCTGATCTTCCCGCCGGACGGCTACCCAATGCAGCCAAGCGTCGCCGCTTGTATCTTTTCCAAATACGTCATAAAAAGCGGTTGCTGTGGCGATCTTTTCCCCCGCTTCATTTTCAATAAATAGCATTCGATGCTTGAGCTCATCTGTATGGCTCAGATAATACCGTGTCCAAGCGTCCATACCTTGCTCATAGGCGGAAAACTCTCTGGCGCTTTTTTCAATATTGATCCACTGGTCCCGATCGCCGTCCTGATAGAACACATAACGGTATCCTTCCGGCAGCGGGATTTCCGGCATATTGCCTATATCCGCTTCCAGCATCAATTCATAATACCGAATGCGGAAATCATGGTTATCCAATGCAGGCAGGCTCATATCATTTTTCCCAATCGCAGACCGCCACCTCGGGCAGCCGTTTTTCGTCAACGACCACAATGCCTTTTTGTACGTCCACTTCCGGGATCACATGCTTTAAGGCAGGCAGCAGCATCTGCCCCCTGGGAGTTTGGATCACATACACGTCGTTGCCGCCGGGCTGCAGCACGTCCCTGACCGATCCGAGCTCGTTTCCCTTGGTATCCACCGCCCGGCAGCCAATGAGGTCGCAGATAAAGGTCTCGTCCTCCGAAAGCTGAACGGCGTGGGCCCGGTCCACGTAGAGCAAAACCTCCCGCTGATGTTCGGCGTCGTCCCTGGTCTCGGCGCCGTCCAGCCGCAGATACACCCCGTCGTCCCGGACGGATACGTCCGAAACCTTCGCAGGGATATACTGACCGTTTTTCTGGATAAAGACCTGCTCCAATTCCCGGTACCGGGCCGGGTCGTCCGTATCCGGGCGCACCTTCACCAGCCCCTTGATCCCCTGAGGCCGCAGCACCTGACCGATCAAAATATATTCAGACAGCATACATATCTTTTCCTTTTTTGCAATAGAAGAAAAGGGCGGCTGAGGTTGCCGCCCTTCTGGCTTTACTGGATTTCCACGAAAACCGGCTTGGCATTCTTATCCGTAGCGGCCTTTACCACCGTGCGGATCGCCTTGGCGATGCGCCCTTGCTTGCCAATCACCTTGCCCATATCTTCCGGCGCCACGGTGAGCTCCAGAATAATGGCCTCGGGCCCTTCGGTTTCCATCACCTGAACCGCATCAGGCTGATCCACCAGCGACTTTGCCAGGAACAGGACGAGTTCGCGCATGGATGTTCCTTTCTGCGATGCCGTTTGCTCGGTCATCAGCCTTCGATGGCGCCGGACTTCTTGAGCAGCACGCGCACGGTATCCGTGGGCTGGGCGCCGTTCTTGATCCACTGCTGGGCCTTTTCGTTATCCACCTTGATTTCGGCGGGCTGCTTCATGGGATCGTAGTAGCCGATCTCCTCAATGAAGCGGCCATCCCGGGGGCTGCGCTCGTCAGCGATGACGATGCGGTAGAAGGGGTGCTTTTTCATGCCCATTCTCTTGAGACGAATCTTGACAGCCATGGTTTTGTTCCTCCTAAACTGAATTGTGATCTATGGTAATCATAAGGGTTTATGATGACCTGCGATAAGTTACTGCGGGAATTTCATATTCCGCATGGCGCGTATGGCGCCCCGTTTGTTGCCCATCATCTGCTTCATCATTTTCTGCATCTGCTCAAACTGGCGGATCAGGGCGTTCACATCCTGCACGGTCACCCCGGCCCCGGCGGCGATGCGCTTGCGCCGGGAGGCGTTGAGGATGGCGGGGTTGCGCCGTTCCTTGAGGGTCATGCTGCAAATGATGGCCTCCGGCTTTTTCAGGGCGCTGTCATCGACTTCCACGTTTTTCAGCTTTCCGCCGATGCCCGGCAGCATGCCCAGCACGTTTTGCAGCGGCCCCATTTTCTTGATCTGCCGCATCTGATCCAAGAAATCGTTTAAGTCAAAATCGGTGGGCTTTTTCTTGCTGCTTTCCAGCTTCGCCAGGGCTTCTTCGTCCGCTGCGGCGGTGGCCTTTTCAATGAGAGTCAGGATATCCCCCATGCCCAGGATACGGCTTGACATCCGCTCCGGGTGGAAGGGCTCGATATCCCCCAGCTTTTCGCCGATACCGGCGAACTTGATGGGCTTTCCCGTCACGGCCCGGACAGACAAGGCCGCGCCGCCGCGGGTGTCGCTGTCCAGCTTGGTGATGATGACGCCGTCGATGCTCAGCTGCTCGTCAAAGGCCTTGGCGACGTTCACCGCGTCCTGGCCCGTCATGGCATCCACCACCAGCAGGATCTCCTGGGGCCGGACGGCGGATTTCAGCTGCTTTAATTCATCCATCAGCGCTTCGTCGATGTGCAGCCGCCCTGCGGTATCCACGATCAGCACGTCCCGCCCGTAATACCGGGCGTAGTCGATGGCTTCCTTGGCGGTCTGAACCGGGTTTTGGGTGCCCTTTTCAAACACCGGCACCCCTACCTGCTCGCCCACCACCTGCAATTGCTTAATGGCGGCGGGGCGGTAAATATCGCAGGCCGCCAGCATGGGCTTTTTGCCCTGCTTGCTCAGGTATCCTGCCAGCTTGGCAGCCATGGTGGTTTTGCCGGCGCCCTGCAAACCGCAGAGCATATAGATCGTAGGCACGGCGGGGGACCAGGTGAGCTTGGCGTTGCTGCCGCCCATCAGGCTCGTCAATTCCTCATTGACGATCTTGATGACCTGCTGGCCCGCGTTCAGATTGGCGAGGATCTCCGCGCCGACGCACCGATCAGTGACCTTTTTTACAAAATCCTTGACCACCAGATAGTTGACGTCCGCTTCCAGCAGGGCCAGGCGCACTTCCCGCATGGCGTCCTTGATGTTCTGCTCGTTCAGCTTGCCCTTGCCCGTCAGCTTCTTAAAAGCGTTTTGAAGTTTTTCCGAAAGGCCTTCAAAAGCCATTTACTTTTCCTCCTGATCCAGAAGCCTTCTGATCCACGTCTTCGCTTGGATCAAATAGGGGCTTGTATCCTCGGTGGGGGTCACCTGCTCCAGCGCTTGCAAGCTCTCTGTCAGCCCCGTTTCCACCCGTTGAAATCTGCTCAGAAGCCCCAGCTTTTCTTCCAGCGCCTCCAGCTGCTTTTCCGTGCGGCTCACCGTATCGTGAACGCTTTGCCGGGAAACGGAAAACTGCCCCGCGATCTCCCCCAGCGAAAAATCCTCTTCCCAGTAGAGCCTGGCGATCTCCCGCTGGTTTTCCGTCAGCATTTCGCCGTAAAAGGCCAGCAGCCAGGAAAGCCTCGCCTTCTTTTCCATGGAAGAAAGTCCGTTCCTGTCCATCGGCCCCTCCTGTCAAGCACATTTTCTTGACAGGGATATTATACACAATCTGAACGATCTGTCAAGCATTTTTCCTTGACAATATTTCCTTTTTTCGTCAGGACGCGGCCCTTTGCTGCTCCTGAAGGATCTGAAGCCAGGGTTTCTTTTTCTTCCGGGGCAGATTCATTGGGGTCATTGCTCGATTTCCACGATAAACAAAATGCAGTGATGCTGCATTCTAACACCACTGCATTTCTGGCGGAGAAGGAGAGATTCGAACTCTCGAACGGTTTTACCCGTTACACGATTTCCAGTCGTGCGCCCTCGACCAAGCTAGGCGACT
>CAJOPV010000030.1 GCA_905236495.1 uncultured Christensenellaceae bacterium | reverse complement strand
GAAGCAGTCATCCTGACTGCTCCTCGGACCGGGAGACCCGGTCCTGCGGATAAAAGTCGAAAGGGCTCTTTCGAGCTATCCCGGGGTATATTGATACTCTGCCTTTTCGTATCGGTTATTATGTCGCATCCCATCCGTCTTTCCCGGAAAGGAAGTACGGGGGAAGGGGGTTCTTGAGGCCCCAAAGAGCCTCTTTCCCCTCGCTTCGTTTCTTCGTTATTTATTGGTTGGTATTTCCCCGGCCTTGGTAAGGGCCAGCTTGGTGATGACGGGACCGATGAGCTCGAACACCAGCACGCCCGCCAGCACGATGGTGCTGACCTGAGATCCCAGGGTGGGGAAGTGGGCCGCCACCTGGGAGGCCATTCCGATGGCTACGCCGGCCTGAGGCAGAAGCGTCAGCCCCAGGTATTTTTTGATATTACCATCCGCGTGGACGCAGACGGCCCCCAGCATGGTGCCGCCCCATTTGCCCATGAAGCGCAGCAGCAGATATCCCAGCCCGATGAGCCCCACCTGGGGCAGCACGGCAAGATCCAGCTCCGCGCCGGAGAGCACGAAAAAGAGCAGGAACAGCGGCGGCGTGAAGCGGTCGCACTGCTCCATCAGCACCTCCCGCTGCTGGCTCATATTCACCATCACGGCCCCGATCATCATGCACACCAGCAGGGAGGAAAGGTTCAGCATATCGCACAGCCCCACCCCCGCCAGCACCAGCGCGATGGACAGGGCCAGCTTATTCCCCCGGCTGGCGAAAAACCGGGCGCAGAAGGCCAGCACGAAGCCCAGGGCAGCTCCCAGGGCCACGCTGCCCACGATCTCCAACAGCGGGGTGAGCACCATGCTCACTACCGTGATCTGCCCGCCCAGCATGCCCTGGGCCACGGAGGCGGAAATGCTATAGACCATCAGGCCCAGGGCGTCGTCCATGGCTACCACGGGCAGCAGCATCCGGGTAACGGGCCCGTCCGCCTTGTATTGGCGCACCACCATCAGCGTCGCCGCCGGGGCGGTCGCCAGGGCGATGGCCCCCAGCAGCAGCGCCAGGGGCACCTCCACCCCGAAGGCGATCAGCCCCACATCCACGCACAGCGCCGTCGCCAGGCCCTGAAAGGCGGTGATGGTAAGGGGCGCCTTGCCGATCTTTTTAAGATAGCTTAATTTGAATTCCCCGCCGATGGCGTAGGCGATGAAGCCCAGCGCCGCGTCGGAAATGATGCCCATGGAAGCGGCCTGCTCCCGATTGATGAGCCCCGCCACGCAGGGCCCGATCAGCAAGCCGGCCACCAGGAAGGCCGTCACGTTGGGCAGCTTCACGGCCCGGGCCCCCCGGCTCACCAGCAGCCCCGCCCCCATGGCAATGCCGATCAAAAGCAGCGTGTTCATTTCTTCTTTACCAGTCCTTCCACCATGGTGACGGGCATGGCAAACATGATGCCGGAATCGGGATGCTCCAGCCCGCCGGTTACGTCGTTTACGATCCGCCGGGCCGTTTCCACCTTTTCATCCTCCAGCACCATGAAAATGGTCTTGCTGCTGCGGCGCTCCGGCTCCATGATCGCCCTGAGGCCGTAAAACAGGGGCATTTCATCCTCGCTGTGCAGGATGCGGGCCATGCCCTTGCTGTCCAGCACGGTGGCCCCGGTGAGGCCCTGATTGGTGAATTCCTGCAATAAATGCTCCAAATGCTCGGTACGGTTCAGCACGAATACGAATACCTGCATGGTTTTCTCCCCTTTCCGCGCTTCCGCGCAATTCTATATTGTATGCTCCCGTCCCGGGAAATGCAAGCCCGTTTTCGCCAATATCCGACAAAAAAATCAAGCGCTTCCTTCTGATCCATCCTTCAAAAAAGTATATCGACCGTCTCTGCCGGTGGGGCGGGGAGGACGGAAACCCCGCCTGCGAGTTGCCAGGCAGCCGCAGGCCGAATGGCAATATTTCCCATGGGCGGAAACCGTTTCATTTCCCCCACTTCTGCATATGATAGAGCGAGGAAAAGGAGGAGGATCACATGAATCTGATTTTGTGGCTGATCTTAGGCGCGCTGGCAGGGTGGCTGGCAGGGAAAATGATGGGCGGCGAAAAGCGCGGATGGCTGGGCAACATCGTGGTGGGCATCCTGGGCGCCGGCCTGGGCGGCCTGGTGGCCTCCCTGCTTGGCTTAGGGGGCGTGGATGGCTTCAACCTCTACAGCCTGCTGGTCGCCGTCGCCGGCTCCTGCCTGCTTCTGTGGATTTGGAACATGCTCCAGCGCAGGGCCAGCCGGGAGTGAACGAGAGAAACGGGGCGGAGAAAGGACGGTCTTGGGCGCTTCTCCGCACAGCGAGTGCGCGACCGCGCCATGCGTCCGAAGGCCGCATGGCGCAAAACATGAAAACGCTCCCTTCATAAAAGAGGGGAGCGTTTGATTTGGGGAACTGTCAGGCTGCTATTCCGCCAGGGGCCGGATGGGCAGGGAGAACAGGTTCTTTTCCTCCGGGGCGTCGGTGGGGGCAGGGGCTTCCGTGGGGGGCAGCAGCAGAGCCGTCACCTGGTCGATGCGGCCCTCCGCTGCGTCCAGGCTTTCGGTGAGGGCCGCCTTTTCTTTGGCCCATTCCTGCCGCTCCCGATCCCAGCCCTCCGCCGCGGCCCGGCGGGCGTCCAGCTCCTCCCGGGCAGCCGTCAGCTCCGCCCGCAGGCCTTCCAATTCTTCTTCCAGGCTCTTTTTTGCCGCCAGCCAATCCTGCTGATCGGCGCTTTGGGTCTCCTGGGCGGCGTTCAGATCATCCTTGGCCCGATCGTACAGCGTTTGCAGCGCCGCGTACCTGCGCTGATCGGCCCGGATCTCCGCCCGCAGGGCGCTGGCGGTGCCCGTCAGCGACATGAGCCCGATCAGGCAGGCCCCCAGCCCCAGCCACAGGCAGACCGTAAAAAATTTCCGCATGGGTATCCCTCCTTCTTGTCCTCGGGAATAAGCTGGCTCTTTTCGCGCAAAAATATGCCCGCCGGGCCCCGAAAAAGGAGGAGAAAACCATGGAAAGAAAACCAAAAAACTGGCAGCGCCGGGGCATCTTTGCCCTGGTGAGCCAGCGGGAAGCATCCGACGCCCTGAGCCGCTACGTTTCCGCCTCGGAGGAGGAGGAAAGCGAGGAGGAGGACGAGAGACGCTAAAGAAAAGCGGGCGGCTTTCCCGCCCGCGCAGATCACATCAGGTCGCGGAACAGGGCGATGTTTTTCTTTTCCGGCTTGAGCTGCCCGCTTTGTTCCTGCTTGATGACGGAAACGATGCGGTCGTTGATGGGGGTGGGCACGCCGCATTTCCGGCCCCATTCGCACACTACGCCGTTGATGGCATCCACCTCGCAGGGCTTGCCCTTTTTCAGGTCCTGGAGCATGGAGGGCTCGATGGCCCGGTGCTTTTTCATGGCGATGGGCAGGATCAGCTTGGCGATGGCCTTTTTGACATTGGTTTTGTAATAAAACAGCCTGGTGATATCCTTGCCCTGCACGGGGGCGAACACGGCCCCGGCGGCGCGGCCCACATCGATGCATTCCTTCATGCAGGCCACCGCCAGGCCCTTGGTTTCCCTGCCCTCGGATACGTCGCCGAACACGCCGCCGATGGCGGTGCCAAGGCCCGAGAAGGTGGCGTTGATGAGCAGCTTGCTCCACCGGGCGCCCAGCAAGTTTTCCTCCATGTGAACGGGGCACATTTTTTCCAGCAGGCCCTTGACCCGGTCAAACTGCCCATCGGTGATGCCCGGCAAGCGGCCCATGTGGAAGGAGAGGCTGTCGGGCTCGCTGGTGAGGGCCACGCAGCCGGGGGACAGCAAGGTGGCCCCCCATTCCACCACGCAGCCCATGACCCGGTCGCTGCCCAGGATCTGCGCAAGCTCCGGCTCCGGAATGCCGTTCTGCAGCGTCACCAGCACCCCGTCCGCCGACAGGAGGGGCTGCAAAAACGCCGCCACGGCCTTATTTTCCAATTGCTTCGTCATCAAAAAGATCACGTCGTAGGGCCCCTGCATTTCCTCGGGCGTCAGGGCGTTTACCTTGACCGTCATATCCACCGTGCCCGTGATCCGGGCGCCCGTTTCCCGCAGGGCCGCCACGTGAGCCTTATTTCTGTTTACCAGTTCGATTTCCACACCGTTTTTCGTCAGGTAAGCCCCCAGCACCGTGCCCAGGGACCCCGCCCCGTAAATCGCCGTTTTCATCCGTCGTCCTCCTTGCCTTCATACCGCCCCATTTTATCAGCCTTGGGCGGCTTTCGCAAGCCCTGGATTTTTCTTCTTTGCAACGAGGAGGATTTGTTGTATAATATTCCCGGCAGAGCACCGGCACATCTGTGCCGCCCCAAACCACTTGAGAAAGGAAGTATCCTATGATTTCCTGGAAAAACGCGGATACCCTGAACGCCTGGAAGAAGCTGACGGCATTGAAAGATCACGTGAAGCTGCAAACCGCCCTTTCGGGGGACGGCGGCGCGGCCCGGGTGAAAAAATACGCGGTGAAGATGGCGGCGGGCCTCAGCTACCATTACGCCGCCAAGCAGGTGGATGACGAGGTATTATCCGCTCTTTCGGATCTGGCAAAGGAAGCCCAGCTCACCGAAAAATACGCGGCGCTGGTTAACGGTGAAGTGATCAACACCGGGGAAAAGCGGCTGGTGCTGCATCAATTGACCCGGGGCCAGCTGGGGCAGGACGTGATCGCCGACGGGGTGAACAAGCGGGCGTTTTATGAAGAGCAGCGCCTGAAGGCCGCAGCCTTCGCCCGGAAGGTGCACAGCGGGGAGATCGCCAACGCCCGGGGCGAAAAATTTACCACCGTGGTGCAAATCGGCATCGGCGGCAGCGATCTGGGCCCTCGGGCCATGTACCTGGCCCTGGAAAACTGGGCCAAGGAAAACGGCTGCTTTCAGATGGAAGCCCGCTTCATCAGCAACGTGGACCCGGACGACGCGGCCTCCGTCTTAAAGTCCATCGACGTGGCCCGGTCCCTGTTCGTGCTGGTGAGCAAATCCGGCACCACCCTGGAGACCCTCACCAACGAAGCCTTCGTAAAGGACGCGCTGAAAAATCGGGGGCTGGACCCGGCGAAGCACATGGTAGCCGTCACCAGCGAAACCAGCCCCCTGGCGAAGAGCAGCGATTACCTGGCGGCCTTCTTCATGGATGATTACATCGGCGGGCGCTATTCCTCCACCAGCTGCGTGGGCGGCGCGGTGCTGTCGTTAGCCTTCGGGCCGGAAATCTTTGAGCGCTTTTTGCAGGGCGCCGCAGAGGAAGACCGGCTGGCAGCCAATGAAAACCTGCTGGAAAACCCCGCCCTCCTGGACGCCCTCATCGGCGTATATGAGCGCAATGTGCAGGGCTATCCCGCCACGGCGGTGCTGCCCTATTCCCAGGCCCTCAGCCGCTTCCCGGCCCATCTGCAGCAGTTGGATATGGAAAGCAACGGCAAGAGCGTGAACCGCTTTGGCGAGCCCGTTTCCTATCCCACCGGCCCCATCATCTTTGGCGAGCCCGGCACCAACGGGCAGCATTCCTTCTATCAGCTGCTGCATCAGGGCACCGATATAACGCCTCTGCAGTTCGTGGGCTTCCGCCGCAATCAGGCGGGGATGGACGTTACGATCCAGGGCTCCACCAGCCAGCAGAAGCTGGGCGCCAACGTGGCGGCCCAGATCATGGCCTTCGCCTGCGGCAAGGCCGACGAAAACCCCAACAAGAATTTTGACGGCGGACGGCCCTCCTCCATCATCATCGGGGATCAATTGACCCCCGAGGCCCTGGGCGCGCTGCTTTCCCACTTTGAGAACAAGGTGATGTATCAGGGCTTCGTGTGGAACCTGAACAGCTTCGATCAGGAGGGCGTGCAGCTGGGCAAGGTGCTTGCCAAGCGGGTGCTGGCCCACGATACCGACGGCGCCCTGAAAGCCTTCAGCGACTTAATGGATATCTGATCCCTCCGTCCCCCCTGCCCCGTGCCGGCTGCGCACGGGGCTTTTTGTTTGGAACGCCGCCGGAGGATCGCGCATACCGTAAGAGCAGGGAGGTTTTCCTCCCGCCATCAGCGGCGGCAGCCGCCCGACGGCTTCCGCCGGCGGAGCGTGAACACACGTGAAACGTGGTGACATATATTTCGCCGATCTGGATCCCGTGATCGGCTCGGAACAGGGCGGGCGGCGGCCCGTGCTCATCATCCAGAATGATCTGGGCAATCGCTTCAGCCCCACGGTGATCGTTCTTCCATTGACCAGCAAACTGAACAAGGCCCCCCTGCCTACCCATGTGCCCCTGCTGCCGCCCCAGGGCGGCATCGTCCGGCCTTCCATCATCCTGTGCGAGCAGGTGCGCACGGTGGAAAAGTCCCGGCTGCTCCGATACCTGGGGCGATTGACGAAGGAAAAAATGGCGCTGGTGGCCCATGCCCTGGCGGCGGCGGTCAGCGGCGGGGAGGAAAATCAGGAGGGGGAAACAGAAGAAACACAAGCGGAATGACCTTGGCGCGGGAGTTTCCACGACCCGCGCCGCTTGTTTTTTCAGGAAGTTTTCCGTATAATGAGAGCATGCTGCACATACAGGAGGAAAGGTCATGCCGGCTAAAGTGCATCTCATCTGCGGGAAGATCGCCAGCGGGAAATCCTATTACGCCCGGAGCCTTTCGGCTCGGGAAGGGGCGGTGATCCTCAGCTGCGATGAAATCACGCTGCTTTTGCCCGATCTGAAGGAGCGTCACGACGCGGTGACGGGGGCCATTCGGGGGCTGCTGATGGAAAAGGCGGCGGTCATCGCCCGAGGCGGCTGCCCCGTGATCCTGGATTGGGGGTTCTGGACCGACAGCTACCGCCGGGAAACGGCGGCGTATTTTGAAAAGCGGCAGGTGCCTGTCCGCTGGCATTACATCGACGTATCCGATGAAACGCTGCGGCGGCACATTGCGGAAAGGAATGCCCGCCAGGGCGAAAGCGCCTACTTCGTGGACGAAGGGCTGCTGGGCAAATGCCTGTCCCTGTTCGAGGCCCCGAAGCGGCAGGAGATGGACGAATGGATCGTCCCGGAGGCGTAGCATGGCTTACGAGCTGAGATCCGCCCGGTATCTGGCGGCGGAAGCGCTGGAAAAAGCCGTGGCCCCCGGGGATACGGTGATCGATGCCACCATGGGCAACGGGCACGATACCCTCCTCCTGTGCCGCCTGGCGGGGGCGCAGGGACGGGTGTATGCCTTCGACGTGCAGCGGCAGGCGGTGGAAAACACCCGGAAGCGGCTCCTGGATGCCGGGATGCTGGATCGGGCCCGGCTCTTCTGCTTAGGCCACGAGCACATTTCGGAGCAGGTAAAAGAGCCCGTTTCGGCGGCAGTATTCAATTTAGGGTGGCTGCCCGGAGGCGATCACGCCGTCACCACCCGCTGGGAGACCACGAAGACGGCGGTGGAAAGCGCCCTTTCCCTGCTCCGTCCCCTGGGGGTGCTGGTGATCTGCGCCTATCCCGGGCACCCGGAGGGGGAAAAAGAGCGCACAGCGCTGATTTCCCTGCTTGCGGCGCTGCCGCCTCAGGGGTATAATGTGCTGGAGCAGCGGTTTTTGAACGCCGGGGAAGGCGCGCCGGTATGCTTCCTGGTGCAGAAGCAGCGGCGCGCAGACGATGCAAAAGAGGATGATGCCCGTGTGGACGTGTAAGCAATGCCAGAAAGAAAATGAGGACGGGGCGGCCTTCTGCCCTCAATGCGGGGCCAAGCAGGCAGCAGGCCGGTTCGATACCGGGGCCAAAAAACGGGAAAAGGTGTTCCGCAAAAGCGTTTCCTACCGGGTGCCGGATACCGGCGTAAATGAAAGAAAGGCCCGGCGGGTCCTCCTGCCTTTCCTGGCGAGGCTCGCGGGGAGTTGCCTCATGGCGCTTTTGCCCCTTTGCACGCTGGCCCTTTCGATTTTGCAGCGGGATACGCTCAAAGCCGCCCTTCTGCCCCTGTTCCTGGAGGGCGGGCCGGAATGGCTGGGCACGGCGATCTACGTTTTGCTCTGCGCGGCGGCGGTGCTCGTCTCCCTGCTGCCGGGGTTATGGACCTATATGCTGGGCCGGGAAAACCGATAAGGAGGAAACAGCTATGCAGATCAAGAACGGACGGGCCACGGACGTGCAGATCGCCTACATCGGCGGGGGCAGCCGGGGCTGGGCCTGGGGCCTGATGACCGATCTGGCGATGGACGCGGGCATGGAGGGCGCGGTGCGCCTCTACGATATCGACCGGGACGCGGCGGAAAAAAACGCCCGGATCGGCGGCATCATTTCCGCCGATCCCCGGGCAGTGAGCCATTGGCGCTATACGGCGGCGGGCAGCCTGCGGGAGGCCCTGACCGGGGCGGATTTCGTCGTCATTTCCATCCTCCCCGCCACCTTTGATGAAATGGAAAGCGACGTGCACGCCCCGGAAAGCCTGGGGGTGTATCAGTCCGTAGGCGATACGGTGGGCCCCGGCGGCTTCATGCGGGCCATGCGCACCATCCCCATGTTTGCGGAATTCGCCGAGGCGATCCGGGATTTCGCCCCCGACGCCTGGGTCATCAATTACACCAACCCCATGACGCTGTGCGTGCAAACCCTCTATCACGTGTTCCCCGGCGTCAAGGCCTTCGGCTGCTGCCACGAGGTGTTCGGCACCCAGAAGCTGCTATCCGCCGTGCTGGAGGATAGGACGGGGATCAAAGACGTGCCCCGGCAGGAAATCAACGTGACGGTGCAGGGCGTCAATCATTTCACCTGGTTTTCCAAGGCGTCCTATCAAGGCATGGACCTGTTCCCCCTGTACCGGGCCTTCTGCGAACAATATCGGGAGACCGGCTTTACCAAGGGCAAGGACGATAACTGGATGAATAATTTCTTCGATTGCTCCCACAAAGTCAAAATGGACCTGTTCCTGCGCTACGGCAAGATCGCCGCGGCGGGGGACCGGCACCTGGCGGAGTTCATGCCCCCCTGGTATCTCCGGGACCCGGATACCGCCCGGGCCTGGGGCTTCACCCTGACCCCCGTATCCTGGCGGAAGGAAGATTTGAAAAACCGTTTGGCGCGCCGGGCGCGGCTCCTCTCCGGGGAGGAGAAGCCCTCCTTTGAGCAGACCGGCGAGGAAGGCCACCTGATGATGAAGGCCCTGCTGGGCTTAGGCGATATGGTGACCAACGTGAACGTCCCCAACCGGGGCCAGATCCCCAATCTGCCCCTGGGGGCGGTGGTGGAAACCAACGCCCTCTTCCGCCGGGATCAGATTTCCCCCGTGTATGCCGGGCCCATGGACGGCAATATCCAGGCTCTGACGGCCCGCCACGTGCTGAACCAGAAAAACGCCCTGGACGCCGCCCTCCGCTGCGACCGGGCCCTGGCCTTCACCACGTTTATGAATGATCCGCTTTTGTCCAAAGTGGATATCAAAGACGGAGAACGGCTGTTTGACCGCATGCTCCGGGCCCAGGCGGCATACCTGCCCAAGGCGTGGGGGCTCTAAGAGAAGATCAGGCTGGGAGGATGCGCTTCCAAGTCAATACTTTGAGCGTGTTTACTTTTTGAAATTAGAACAAGGGGGCGTCGGCATGAATGACGTAAAAAAGAAACTGGGCTGGACGGAGAAGGGTATCCTGGGCTGGGTGTTTGCCCCCATGGGCCTTCTCTTCCTGGCGCTGGGCCTGCTGCTTTGGTATATCCAGGCAGGGGACGACCCCGGGGATCCCCTCGTATTCCTCTGCGTGTTCGGCGGGATGGGCGCCGTCTTTTTCCTGATCGGCGGGGGGCTGCTGCTTTGGGAGCTGAAACGCCGCCGGGCCGCCCGGCAGGCCCTGGATGACGGGCGGTATGTGATGGCGAAGATCGTGGGCGTGCAGGTGCGCACCAACGTGAATACAGGCCGGGGCAACCCCCGGGTGGTGGAATGCCATTATCAGGACCCGGATACCGGCGTCACCCACGTCTGCTTCAGCCGTTATCTGAATTTTGACCCCACCGGCATCCTGACCTCCGATCAGGTGCCCGTATATCTGGATCGAAACAGCGGCAAGCCCCTCTTCGTGGATATCGACGCCGTCCTCCCGCCCATGGAAATACATCAATGAAAAAACCCGCCATGAGCGGGTTTTGATTTGCGCGTTTTTCAGGCGTTGACCTTGTTCAGGGCCTTTGCCAGACGAGCCTTCTTGCGATTGGCGGCATTCTTATGGATGACGCCCTTGGCAGCCGCTTTATCAATAGCGGAGGCGGTGGCGCTCAGTTGCGCGCTGGCGGGGGCGACGCCCTCAGTCAGAGCGACCTGATACTTCTTGATGGCAGTCTTAACGCCCGTCTTCACCATACGATTCCGCAGGTTCTTCTTCTTGCTCACCTTTACACGCTTCATGGCGGACTTGATGTTCGGCAACTTCCTTCACCTCCTCACGGATTCATGCGCTGATAATCAGCAAATGGTATTTTATCATAACATTCCGGAAAACGCAAGCGTTTTTTTCACGAATTTTCAAATTCCTTCGATTATTGCGGCCCGCCAGGGCAAAATCAGGCTGTTTTGTTTCCGAATCGCGTCTCTTTTTTGCTCCGTGTTGCCTTGTTATCTGGAAAGGATTATAATGGAAGCAAGGCCCGGGGCTTCCCCGGCGCCTGGAAAGGAAGCGCGCCATGATCCTGTTCGTCTGCACCGGCAACACTTGCCGCAGCCCCCTGGCTGCCGCCCTGGCCCGGGCCCGGGGCTATGAGGCGGAATCCGCCGGCCTGGCCGCCCGGCAGGGGGATGCCGCCACCCCCCAGGCCGTCCGGGCCGCTGCCCGCCGCGGGGCCGATCTGACCGCCCACCGGGCCCAGAACGTGACGGAAAGCCTGATGGCCCGGGCGGAACGGGTGCTTGTGATGACCGACGCCCACGGGGAATACCTGCGCACGGCTTACCCCGCCTGGGCCCATAAGGTGGCTGTGCTGCGGCCCATGATCCCCGATCCCTACGGCGGCGGCGACGGCGTGTATGAGCTTTGCGCCCAGGCGCTTCTGGACGCATTGGACAACGCGGGCATAAGATGAGGGGGAAGGTTTTCGGGCGGCTCTTTTCAAATCTCCCGATCCCTGATATAATAGATTTGATTCTGGTTTTATTCGGAGGTTCTTCATGCGGATTTTAGTCATCGGCAGCGGCAAGATGGGCGCGTCCCTGGCCCAGAGCCTGATCCAGGAGGGCCACAACGTCACCGTCATCGATCGGAGCGATACGGTGATCCAGCGGTCCCAGGATACCATGGACGCCATGTTCATCCACGGCAGCGGCGTCAGCGCCGCCACGCTGAAGGAAGCGGACGTGCAGCACGCCGATATCGTTATCGCCGCCACCATGGGGGACGAGATCAATATGCTTTCCTGCCTCACCGCCAAGCGGCTGGGGGCGCAATATACCATCGCCCGGATCCGGGACCCGGAATATTTATCCACCCTGCCCTTCCTGCAAAAGGAATTATCCATCGATTACGCCATCAACCCCGAACGGGCCACCGCCCGGGAGATCAGCCGCATGCTGCGCTTCCCCTATGCGGGCTCGGTGGAGACCTTCGCCCGGGGCCGGGTGGAAATGGCGGATTTCCGCGCCGCGGAGGGGGACCCGGTGGTGGGCGTGCCCATGCGGGAAATGTATAAGAAAAACAAGCATCTGCCCCAGGTGCTGTTCTGCGCCGTGGAGCGGGGGGATGAAATCATCATCCCCAAGGGCGATTTTGTCATTCAGGCGGGGGACCGGGTGCACGTGGTTTCCGACGTGAAAACCATCACCCAGTTTTTCGAGGCCCTGAACAAGGGCTCCTCCGCCATCAAATCCGTCATGATCATGGGCGGCGGGCGCATCGGCTATTACCTGGCAAACATGCTGCTGGGCATGAAGATCAAGGTATCCCTGATCGAGATCAGCGAGGAAAAGGCCCGTCAGCTTTCCGAGCTTCTGCCCGGCGCCACCATCATCCAGGGGGATGGCACCGATCAGGAGCTGCTGGAAAGCGAGGGCCTGTCCGACGTGCACGCCTTCGTGCCCCTGTCCGGCAGAGATGAGGAAAACCTGATGGCGGGGTTCTACGCGGTGCAGCGGGGCGTTAAAAAGGTGATCGTCAAATCCAACCGGGAAAACTATTCCGCCATCATGCACAATATGGGGCTGGACAGCATCATCAGCACCAAGGCGGTGGCCTGCAATTCCATCCTGCGCACCGTGCGCACCCGGGCCAGCCGTTCCACCGCCACGGTGGAGCGGATGTACCGCCTGATGGAGGGCAAGGCGGAGGCCCTGGAATTTATCGCCGATCCCAACGCCCCCTATATCCACGTGCCGCTGAAAAACCTGACCGTGAATAAGGACGCCCTGATCGCCGTGATCGTGCGGGAGGGCCAGGTGCAGGTGCCCTTCGGCAACGATACCATCGAGGCGGGGGATCATGTGGTCGCCATTTCCCGCCGGCCCGGCATCAGCGATCTGGGCCAGATCGTCAGGCGCTGAGACAGGCAAAACGGGGGATTGAAGCATTGAATTATCCGTTGGTATTCCGGCTGCTGGGCAGGCTGCTGATGATGGAAGGGGCGCTGATGGCCCCCTCCCTTTTGGTAGCGCTGCTGCATCGCGGGGGCGACGCCCCGGCCTTTCTGTTCACCATCGTTTTGACGCTGGTGTGCGGCGCGCTGCCCGGCTTTTTGCTCAAGCCCCGGCGGGAGGACCTCACCGCCCGGGACGGCATGGCGGTGGCGGGGCTGAGCTGGCTGCTGCTTTCCTTTTTCGGCGCGCTGCCCTTCGTATTTTCCGGGGCCATCCCGCATTTGGCGGACGCGCTGTTTGAATCCGTCAGCGGGTTCACCACCACCGGCTCCACCATCCTGCGGGATATCGAGGGCCTGCCCAAGGGCGTTTTGTTCTGGCGCTCCTTCACCCATTGGATCGGGGGCATGGGGGTGCTGGTATTTACGCTGGCGGTGCTGCCCCGTCTGTCCGGGCGCACGGCCCATCTGGCCCGAGCGGAAAGCCCCGGCCCCACCTTCAGCAAGCTTCTGCCCAAAATGGGCGATACGGCGAAGATGCTCTACGGGCTGTATTTCGCCCTGTCCCTGGCGGAATGCGCTTGCCTGCTCCTGGCGGGCATGAACGTGTATGACGCCCTGATCCATACCTTCGGCACAGCGGGCACCGGCGGCTTTTCCAATTACAATCTCAGCGTGGCGGCCTTCCACAGCCCCCTGATCGAATGGATCATCGCGGTGTTCATGCTCTTGTTCGGCATCAATTTCGCCATTTATTTCCACGCCCTCCGCCGGGAGGCCGGGCCCATCCTGCACAGCGAGGAGATGTGGGCTTACCTGGGGCTGGTGGCGTTTGCCGCCGTGGGGATCACCGCGGCGATCCTGCCCCAGTACCCCGATTTCTTTACCGCCCTGCGCTACGGCTTTTTCCAGACCACCTCCATCATTTCCACCACCGGCTTTTCCACGGCTGATTTCAGCCTCTGGCCCCTCATCGCCCGGGCGCTGCTGCTTTTGCTCATGTGCACCGGCGCCTGCGCCGGCTCCACCGCCGGCGGGTTCAAGATGAGCCGGGTGCTGCTGCTGGTCAAGTCCGCCTACCGGGATCTGGAGCATACGCTGCTGCCCCGGAAGGTATCCGTGGTGCGAATGGAGGGCAAATCCGTTTCCGAAAGCACCCTGGCCCAGCTGGGGGTGTATATGTTCATTTATCTGTGCGTGTTCCTGGTGGGGGGCATCCTGATGACCTTCGACGCGGGGGACCTGACCACCGCCTTCACCGCCTCCCTCACCTGCCTGTCCAACGTGGGCCCCGGCCTGGGCCGGGTGGGCCCCGCGGAAAACTTCGCCTTCTTTTCCCCCGTATCCAAGCTCATTTTATCCCTGCTGATGCTGGCGGGCCGCCTGGAAATCTACCCGGTATTGATTCTGTTCTCTCCTACCGTGTGGCGGAAAACATAAAAACAAAGGGGGTGGGGAGCTTCACCCCCACCCCCCTTGCCGCGGATCCGGGGGCCGCGCAGGCCCCTGGGCGTCCGGCGGAACGACGGGGAAAATGTTCATCAGCTGGGACACGGCCTCGCCCTCCTCGTTGGTCTGCACCTGGGCGGGAAGCAGGCCGGTGCATTCCGTACAGGACGCCGCCTGCTCGATATCGAACAGCGGCTGGCGGGCTTTTCTTTTCTTCTTTTTCATCGGCATTCGTAGCTGCTGCACATGCTTTCATCCGCAGGGTCGCCGGAATAAGCCATGGGCGTGGGGGCCACCTGGATGCTCTCCAGGGCGCACAGGCCTTTCTCCTGCCTGAGATGGCGGCAGCTTTCCACGCTGCAGCGGATGCATTGATTTTTCGGATCGGGCATGGGATCGATCGCTCCTTTCTCACGTCTTTCAGGGCTATGATGCGTCAAAAATCGGCTTGCCATACGGAGCAAAATGTGGTATATTACGCCCTGCTGACTGTTTTCGGCAGGAAGGCAATGCGCGGTTTTGCCGCGCCACCTGCCTTCAAAAAAATACATAGGAGGGATTGGCATGAATAAGTCTTTCACTGTCAAAACTCTGTGCATGGGCGGGGTCATCGCGGCGCTGTACGTGGTGCTGACCGTCCTGGCAAACGCCTTCGGGCTCGCCAGCGGCGCCATTCAGGTGCGTTTGTCTGAGGCGCTGACGATCCTGCCCGTATTCACCGGCGCGGCGGTGCCGGGGCTGACGGCAGGGTGCGTGCTGGCGAATCTGGTTACGGGCTGCGCGGCCTGGGACGTGGTATTCGGCAGCATCGCCACGCTGATCGGCGCGGCGGGCACATGGCTGCTGAAAAAAAAGCCCATGATCGCCTGGCTGCCCCCGGTCGTCAGCAACGCCGTCATCGTGCCCTTCGTGCTGCAAAGGGTCTATGGGGTGCCGGACAGCTTCTGGTATCTGATGCTGACGGTAGGCGCCGGCGAGGTGATCGCCTGCGGCATCCTGGGCCTGCTGCTGTATAACGCGCTGAAAAAAGTGCCAAGGCTGTTTGAATAATTTCGCGGCTGCCTTCCCCATGGGAGGGCAGCCGATTTTTTTGCGAGGAGGGCTCTGTTGCCGCCCCGTTTTTCGACCCCTGGAAAATCATGCCCCTTGACAGCCCGGGAAATACGGGGTATAATGCGAAGCGTAAAGAGAACATACGTTCTTATTACGTCAAAAAGGGGGCTCGGGATCGTGGAAGCGGCGGCGCGGCAGTATATCTGCATCGATCTCAAATCCTACTACGCCAGCGTGGAGTGCGTGGCCCGGGGGCTGGACCCGCTGACCGCCAATTTGCTGGTGGCGGACGAGAGCCGCACGGACAAGACCATCTGCCTGGCGGTGAGCCCCTCCCTCAAGGCCATGGGTGTGCCGGGGCGGCCCCGGCTGTTCGAGGCCAAGGAGCGCATCCGCATGTTCGAGGCGTACAGCCATACCCGGGTGGATTATATCATCGCCCCGCCCCGGATGGCGGAGTACATCCGGGTCAGCGTGAAAATCTTTGAGATCTATCTCAAATACGTATCCCAGCAGGATATCCACGTGTATTCCATCGACGAATGCTTCATCGACGCCACGCCCTACCTGCACCTGTACCGGCGGGAGGCCCAGCGCCAGGGCATATCCCCCGCCCATCTGATGGCGATCACCATGATCAGGGACGTGCTCAAAACCACGGGCATCACCGCCACGGCGGGCATCGGGGAAAATTTGTACCTGGCGAAGGTGGGCATGGATATCGTGGCGAAAAAGCGCAGGCCGGACAAGGACGGGGTGCGCATCGCGGAATTGGACGAGCTGTCCTACTGCCTGCTTTTGTGGACCCATCGGCCCCTGACGGATTTCTGGCAGATCGGCCCCGGCACCGCCCGGAGCCTGGCCCGACGGGGGCTTTATACCATGGGGGATATCGCCGCCGTTTCCCTGAGCAACGAGGATATGCTGTATCAGATGTTCGGCATCAACGCGGAGCTGCTCATCGACCACGCCTGGGGGGCAGAGCCCACCACCATGGCGGATATCAAAAGCTACCGGGGGGAGGATCACAGCCTGAGCACGGGCCAGGTGCTGCCCCGGCCCTACGCCTACGGGGAAGGGCGGCTGGTGTTTCAGGAAATGGCGGATCTGCTGTGCGCCGATCTGCTGGCGAAAAACCTGACCTGCACGGGCCTGGCCTGGTACATCGCCTTCGACCCGGAATCCCTGAACGAAAACCCCGGCTATCAGGGCCCTTTGACGGTGGATTATTACGGGCGGCTGCAGCCCAAGCACGCGGGGGGCACCGTGCGGCTGCGCCTGCGCACCAACAGTAAGCAGCTGATCCTGGATCGGCTGCTGCCCGCCTTTGAAAAAAAGGTGGATCACAGCCTGCTGATCCGCAGGCTGAATATCGCCGCCCTGGAAACGCAATGGGACGACGGCAGCTGCCAGATGGATCTGTTCACCGATTTTCGTGCCCTGGAAAAGGAGCGGAATTTGCAGCGGGCCATGCTGGCGGTGCGGAAAAAATTCGGCATGAACGCCATCGTGAAGGGCATGAACCTGCTGGAGGGGGCCACCACCATCCAGCGGAACATGCAGATCGGCGGGCATCGGGCGGGGAGCCCGGTGATGCCCGCCGCGGAAATGAAAAAACCGAAAGGAAGGGAAAAGCCGTGATACTGCCGTCTGCGCGCCCGGAGGAGGCGCTTTTCATCCGGGGGCGGCGGGTGCCCCAGGGGTTTCCGTATCTGGACGTGCTCCTGCAGGGCCGCCCCCGCCACGGCCTGGATGATTTTTCCCTGCGCCATCCCCAAATGGAGCGGGGCAAGCGGGCCAAGCTCTTCGCCCCCTACGACGCCCTGGACGGGTTCATTTCCCTCATACGGGAAAAAAGCACCCGCTCCGCCGGCGAAGCCTCGCCGGAGGGAACGGATGCCGGGATATTGGGGTATCCAAAGCTGGCATGTGCCGCCGAGCCCGTCAGCCCAGGGCGCTTTCCGCCTCCAGCGCCTTTTTGAACTGGGTCTCGTACAGCTCGGTATAAACGCCGCCCCGCTTCACCAGCTCCTGGTGCTGGCCCCGCTCCACGATGGCGCCGTCCTTGACCACCAGGATCTCGTCCGCCGCCAGGATGGTGGAAAGCCGGTGGGCGATCAAGATGCTGGTGCGTTCCTGGATGATGGGCTCGATGGCCTCCTGAATTTTGGCCTCGGAAATGGAATCCAGGGCGGAGGTGGCCTCGTCGAAGATGAGGAGCGCCGGGTCCTTGAGCAGCACCCGGGCGATGGAAAGGCGCTGCTTTTCCCCGCCGGAGAGCTTGAGGCCCCGGTTGCCCACCATGGCGTCCAGCCCCGCTTCCTGCTTTTCCACGAATTCATAGATATTCGCTTTTTTGCAGGCGGCGATGAGCTCTGCCTCCGTGGCGTCCGGCTTGGCGTAGAGCAGGTTTTCCCGGATGGTGCCGTTGAACAGGTACGTTTCCTGGCTGACGATGCCCACGTTTTTGCGAAGGAAGGCCAGATCCAGCTTCTTCACGTCCGTGCCGCCGAAGGCCACCGTGCCCTCCTGGCAGTCGTACAGCCGGGGGATCAGGTTGATAATGGTGCTTTTCCCGCTGCCGGAGGGCCCCACGATGGCGATGCTGCGGCCCGCGTCCAGGGTGAAGGAAACGTCGTGGAGGATCCGGCGCTGGGGATCGTAGGAGAAATTCACGTGAGAAAATTCCACGCTGCCGTCGCAGGCGGCGGGGGTGATCGCGTCCGGGGCGTTTTCGATCTCCACCGGCATATCGAAGTATTCAAAAATGCGGGTGAACAGCGCCATGGAGCGGATCCATTCCACCTGGATGTTGAGCAATTGGTTCACCGGCCCGTACATCCGCCCCAGCAGCGCCACCATCACCGTGATATCGCCTACGGTGATATCCTGGTTGTAATTCATCATCAGGATGCCGCCCACCAGATACAGCAGCATGGGGCCAATGGAGGAAAAGGTCTGAATGATCATGAAAAACCAGCGGCCCGCCATGCTCTCCCGGATATTGAGCTTGATCATGCGCCCGTTGGCGTCCTTATAGCGGTTGTATTCGTATTCCTCCTTGCCGAACAGCTTCACCAGCGTCTGCCCGCTGACGGAGAGGGTCTCGTTCAGGATACCGTTGATCTCGTCGTTGCAGGCCTGGGATTCCCTTGTTAAGTTCCAGCGGGTCTTGCCCGCATGGCGGGATGGGATCACGAACAGGGGGATCACCAGCACCCCCAGCGTCGCCAGCATCCAGTTCCGCTGATACATCACCGCCAGGGCGGCGATGAGG
>CAJOPV010000029.1 GCA_905236495.1 uncultured Christensenellaceae bacterium | reverse complement strand
TACATCGGCGCGGACGAGGACGTGCCTGCCGGCGATATCGGCGTGGGCGCCCGGGAGATCGGCTTCCTCTACGGTCAGTATAAGCGCATCACCGGCCTGTACGAAGGCGTGCTCACAGGCAAGGGCCTTTCCTACGGCGGCAGCCTGGCCCGGAAGGAAGCCACCGGCTTCGGCCTGTGCTATCTCACCAACGCCATGCTCAAAAAGCACGGCACCTCCTTTGCGGGCAAGACCGTGGTGGTTTCCGGCAGCGGCAACGTCGCCATTTACGCGGCCCAGAAGGCCACGGAGCTGGGCGGCAAGGTGGTCGCCATGAGCGACAGCAACGGCTATGTGGTGGATGAAAACGGCATCGACCTGAAGGTCGTCAAGCAGATCAAGGAAGTGGAACGCGGACGCATCAAGGAATACGCCGCCCGGGTGCCCGGCGCGAAGTATGCCGAGGGCTTCCGGGGCATCTGGACCGTCAAGTGCGATATCGCCCTGCCCTGCGCCACCCAGAACGAGCTGGATGAAGACGGCGCCAAGGCCCTCATCGCCAACGGCGTTTTCGCCGTGGCGGAAGGCGCCAACATGCCCACCACCTACGAAGCTACCCTGGCCCTGCAAAAAGCGGGCGTCCTCTTCGCCCCCGGCAAGGCTGCCAACGCCGGCGGCGTTGCCACCTCCGCCCTGGAAATGAGCCAGAACAGCCAGCGCCTCTCCTGGACCTTCCAGGAAGTGGACGCGAAGCTCAAGGGCATCATGGAAAACATCTTCGCCAACATCGACGCCGCCGCCAAGGAATACGGCGTGGAAGACAATTACGTCGTCGGCGCCAACATCGCCGGCTTCCTCAAGGTCGCCGACGCCATGCTGGCTCACGGGGCTGTGTAATAGAGAAGAGACGAGGAATGAGCGGGAGGGGGCTTTCTTTTCTGAAAAAGAAGCCCCCTCCCGAAAGAAAACCGATCGGGAAGGACCTGTCCTATATAGCAAACAATGTCTCCCTCGAAGGAAGGGAGACATTGTTTATTTCAGTTTCCATACTTATTTGCACCCGATCATTTTGTGGTCAGCAGCTCCGCGTAGCCCGGGAATGGCCAGGCGGATTCATCCGTGATCGTTTCCGCCTCGTCCGCCAAAGCGCGGAGGGATTGCATATTGCGAAACACGGTTTCTCTGCAATACCGGGCCTGGGCCAGGGAATCCCCCGTATCCTCCAGGCCATTCAGCGCTTTTGCCAATTCCTCCGTTTGCCAGCCCATATCGTTGATAAGGTTCGTCAGGCGGCTCACCAGCTTTTCTTCATAGACAGGGTTCAGGTCGGGCAGCAGCCGCTTTTGCTCCGCGGCGCTGCGGCCCACCTGCCCGGCGTACTTGATCACGGCGGGCAGAATCTCCTGGTTCATCATATCCAGCATGGTATGGGCCTCAATGGAAATCACCTTGCAGTAGTTTTCCAGCAGAATCTCATACCGGCTCAGCAGTTCCTGACGGCTATACACCTGCTGCCTTTCAAACAGGGCAATGTTCTCCTCCGTAATGAGGTAAGGCAGGGCGTCCGGGGTGCTGGGCAGGTGCTTGAGCCCCCGGCGCTGGGCCTCCAGCCGCCATTCCTCGGAATAATTGTTGCCGTTAAAGATGATGCGCTTGTGGTTGGTAATGGTCTCCACCACGATCTGCTCCACGGCGGAGCGGATATCCACGGCCTGCTCCATCCGATCGGCAAAGCCCTGCAGCACGTCCGCCACGGCGGTATTGAGCACCACGTTCACCTCGGCGATGGACATGGAGGAGCCGGGCATGCGAAACTCAAACTTATTGCCGGTAAAAGCGAAGGGCGAGGTACGGTTGCGGTCGGTGGTATCCTTGGGGATGCGGGGCAGGGTGCGCACGCCGATGTTCATATCGGTGCGGGCCCCCGCCACGTAGGCGTTATGATGCTCCAGGGCGTCCAGGATGGCCTCCAGCTCGTCCCCCAGGAACATGGATACGATATAGGGCGGGGCCTCGTTGCCGCCCAGGCGGTTATCATTGCCCGCGCTGGCGATGGACACTCGCAGAAGATCCTGGTGCAGATCCACGGCCTTAATGACCGACACCAGGAACAGAAGGAACTGGGCGTTTTCCGCCGGGGTCTCCCCCGGCTCCAGCAGGTTCACGCCCGTATCGGTGCACATGCTCCAGTTGTTATGCTTGCCAGAGCCGTTCACCCCCGCGAAGGGCTTTTCGTGAAGCAGACAGGCAAAGCCGTGCTTGGCGGCGGTGCGCTTCATGATCTCCATGGTGAGCTGGTTATGATCCGTCGCCAGGTTGGCGCTGGTAAAGATGGGGGCCAATTCGTGCTGGCAGGGGGCCACCTCGTTGTGCTCCGTCTTGGCGGAGACCCCCAGCTTCCACAGCTCCTCATCCACCTCCCGCATGAACGCAGCCACCCGGGGCTTGATATTGCCGAAATAATGGTCGTCCAGTTCCTGGCCCTTGGGGGGCTTGGCCCCAAAAAGGGTGCGCCCGGTATAGATCAGATCCTTGCGCTTTAAGTACAAATCCCGGTCGATGAGGAAATATTCCTGCTCCGGCCCCACGGTCACATCCACCCGCTTCACATCCAGATGGCCCAGAAGCCTGAGGATGCGCTTGGCCTGGCGGTTCAGCGCCTCGGTGGAGCGCAGAAGGGGGGTCTTTTTATCCAGGGCATGCCCGCCATAGCTGCAAAAAGCGGTGGGGATGCAGAGGGTGTCATCCTTGATGAAGGCGTAGCTGGTAGGGTCCCAGGCGGTATAGCCCCGGGCCTCGAAGGTGGCCCTTAAGCCCCCGGAGGGGAAGGAAGAGGCGTCCGGCTCCCCTTTCATCAGCTCCTTGCCCCGGAATTCCATGATGGCCCGGCCCCCCTCCACGGGAGAGAGGAAGGAATCGTGCTTTTCGGCGGTGACCCCGGTCATGGGCTGGAACCAATGGGTATAATGGGTGGCGCCCTTTTCAATGGCCCAATCCTTCATGGTGTTGGCAACCACGCTGGCAACCTCGGGCTCCAGGGCCGTGCCCTCCGCGATGGTGCGGTGAAGCGCCCGATAGGTCTCCTTGGGCAGCCGCTGGCGCATCACCTCGTCGTTGAACACCAGACTGCCGAATATTTCCTGCAAATTCATGGGGCGTCGCCTCCGTTCCTGTGCCTTTACAAGAAAGACGCTGCGAAGAAGACCGCAGCGTCTTTTCTATTAGGCATTATATGTCATTTTTCTTGACATAGCAAGGGGATTTTTCATCGAAACCCAATGATTGTGCCCCGTCAGTATTCTTGACGTTTGCAGATGTCTCACGCTTCCACCAGGCGCACCCGGATCACGTCCTTGAGCTTAGAGAGGGCGGCGATGAGGGGCTCGTCCGGGTGCTGGCACAGCTCCAGCACGGTGACGGCGTTGTCTCCCCGGCTCTTGTTCAGCATGTTCTGGATGTTGATGCCCCGGCTGGCAATGAGGGAAGAAATGCTGCTGACGGTGCCGGGCACGTTCTTGTGGATCACCAGGATCCGGCTGCCCTCGGGGATGCCCAGGGCGATTTCCGGCATATTCACGCTGTTGCGGATCACGCCCCGTTCCAGATAATCCCTCAGCTCGGCAGCCGCCATTTCGGCGCAGCGATCCTCGCTTTCCGGGGTGGAAGCGCCCAGGTGCGGCAGGCACACCACGCGAGGGATGTCCGCCAGCTCAGGAGAGGCAAAATCGGTGACGTAAGCGCCGATCTGCCCGTTTTCGATGGCGGCCTTCACGGCGGCGGTATCCGCCAGCTCACCCCGGGAGAAATTCAGCACCCGGGCGCCGGGCTTCAGGCTGCTCAAGAACGCCTCGTTGATCATGCCCTTGGTGCCGTCGGTCAGCGGGATATGGAGGGTGATATAGTCCGCATCCTTCAGGGCGTCCTCCATGGCGTCGGCCCGGTGGATGGCCCGGCTCAGGGCCCAGGCGTGGGCCACGGAAATGTAGGGGTCATAGCCCGCCACATCCATGCCGAAGCCGTTGGCGGCGGCGTTGGCTACCAGCGCGCCGATAGCGCCCAGGCCGATCACCGCCAGCTTTTTGCCCCGCAGCTCGGGGCCCACGAACTGGCTCTTTTTCTTTTCCGCCAGCTTGCCCAGGTCCTTTTCATCCTTGTTTTCCTTGACCCACGTAATGCCCCCGGCGATATCCCGGCTGGCGAGCAGCAGCCCCGCCATCACCAGCTCCGCCACGGCGTTGGCGTTGGCCCCGGGGGTATTGAACACCACGATGCCCTGCTGGGAGCACTTATCGATGGGGATGTTGTTGACCCCCGCCCCGGCCCGGGCGATGGCCAGCAGGGAATCGGGCAAAGCCATATCGTGCATGGCGGCGGAGCGCACCAGGATGGCGTCCGGCGTGGGCTCTTCATTGGAAACGGTATAGGTATCGGCGGACAGCGCCTCGTG
>CAJOPV010000028.1 GCA_905236495.1 uncultured Christensenellaceae bacterium | reverse complement strand
CGGGTTTCAAGACCCGGCACTTATTGTGAAGACTTTGAGGAGGTACCTGTTACATGAAGACCACGATCGTGAATGTGATCGGCCGTGAGATCATCGACTCCCGCGGCAACCCCACTGTGGAAGCTGAGATCCATCTGGAAGACGGAACCGTCGCACTGGGCACTGCCCCCAGCGGCGCCTCCACCGGCGAATTTGAAGCGCTGGAGCTGCGTGACGGCGACAAGGCCCGTTTCGGCGGCAAGGGCGTCAGCAAGGCGGTCAACAATGTGAACACCACCATCAAGAACGTCATTGTCGGTCTGGACGCCATGGACACCTACGCGGTGGACGCGGCCATGATCGAAGCCGACGGCACCAAGGACAAGAGCAATCTGGGCGCGAACGCGATCCTGGCGGTCTCCATCGCCGCGGCCCGCGCTGCCGCCAGCTCCCTGGGCATCCCGCTGTACCGCTTCCTGGGCGGTGTGAACGGCAACCGGCTGCCCGTCCCGATGATGAACATCCTGAACGGCGGCGCCCACGCGGATTCTTCCGTGGACACGCAGGAATTCATGATCATGCCCGTGGGCGCGCCCTCCTGGAAGGAAGCGCTGCGCTGGTGCTCTGAAGTGTTCCAGACCCTGAAGGGCCTGATCAAGGAGATGAAGGACGTCACCGCCGTGGGCGACGAGGGCGGCTTTGCTCCCAACAGCCTCAACGGCGACGAAGACGCCATCGAGCTGATCCTCAAGGCCATCAAGACCGCCGGCTACGAGCCCGGCAAGGATTTCATGCTGGCGATGGACGCCGCCTCCTCCGAATGGAAGAGCGAAAAGGGCAAGGGCTTCTATCATCAGCCCAAGTCCGGCAAGGATTTCACCAGCGACGAGCTGATCGCCCACTGGGAGAGCCTGGTTGACAAGTATCCCATCATCTCCATCGAGGACGGCTTGGATGAAGAGGACTGGGAAGGCTGGCAGAAGATGACCGCCAAGATCGGCGGCAAGGTGCAGCTGGTGGGCGACGACCTGTTCGTCACCAACACCAAGCGGCTCTCCAAGGGCATCGCCCAGGGCGCCGGCAACGCCATCCTCATCAAGCTCAACCAGATCGGCTCCGTTTCCGAGACCCTGGACGCCATCAAGATGGCCCACAAGGCCCACTACACCGCCATCGTGTCTCACCGCAGCGGTGAAACCGAAGATACCACCATCGCCGACCTGGCTGTGGCCCTGAACGCGGGCCAGATCAAGACCGGCGCGCCTTCCCGCTCCGAGCGGGTCGCCAAGTACAACCGCCTGCTCCGCATCCAGGAAGAACTGGGCGACGCCGCCGTCTATGCCGGCATCAACGCCTTCAACGTGAAGCGGTAATCCAAGCTTATTGAGGGGCTGTGTGCAAACGCAGCCCCTTCTTTTTCAGCATTGACCCGGGAAGGAGGGGAGGCGGCATGCCCGGCAAAGCCAGGCAATGGTTCGCCCGTTTGCAGCAGCGGCCCGAAAGGCTGCTGGCCCTGGGATTTCTGGTTTTGATCCTGCTGGGCGCCGCGGTGCTTTCGCTGCCCGCGGCCTCCCGGGACGGGCAGGGCATCGGCTGGTTCAACGGCCTGTTCACCGCCACCTCGGCGGTGTGCGTGACGGGCCTGGTGGCGGTGGATACCGCCGCCGCCTTTTCGCCCTTCGGGCAGATCGCCCTGCTGGTGCTGATCCAGGTGGGCGGCCTGGGGTTCATGGTGTTCGCCACGGTGGTAATGTCCATGCTGGGGCACCGCATTTCCCTAAAGGGGCGCATGCTGATTAAAGAATCCATGAACACCCCCACCCCCGCCGGGCTGGTAAGGCTGAGCCGGGTGTATGGCCTGATGGCCCTGGGTATCGAGCTGCTGGGCGCGGCGCTTCTGTCCCTCCGCTTCGTGCCCATGTACGGCTGGGGCAAGGGGCTGTGGTTTTCCCTGTTCCACGCGGTCAGCGCCTTCTGCAACGCGGGGTTTGACCTGTTCGGGCGCTTTTCCAGCCTCACGTCCTTTGCCCGGGATCCGCTGGTGCTGTTGACCGTTTCCCTTATGATCGTGCTGGGCGGTCTGGGCTTTTCGGTGATCCTGGAGGTAGCCCGGTGCCGGGAGGGGTGGCGCAGCCTGTCCCTCCACGCCCGGATCGTGCTCAGCGCCACGGGCATCCTGCTTTTGCTGGGCACGGCGGGCTACGCCCTGCTGGAGTGGGGCCGCACGCTGCGGGGCGGCACGGGGGAAAACCTGCTGAACGCCTTATTCCAATCCGTCACCATGCGCACGGCGGGCTTCAATTCGGTGAGCCTCGCCGCCCTGTCGGACGGGAGCAAGCTGCTCTCCTGCCTGCTGATGCTCATTGGCGCGTCCCCCGCTTCCACCGGCGGCGGCATCAAGACCACCACGGTGGCGGCGGTGGTGCTGCTGGTCGTCAGCGTGGTGAAGGGCGAAAACGAGATCAACCTGCGGGGCCGTCGGCTGGGGGCGGGCATCGCCCTGCGGGCCCTGGCGGTGACCGCCATCGCGCTGGGCATGCTGCTGCTGGGCACGCTGCTCATTACGATCTTTGAGGGCGGGCGATACCCCCTTTCCGATATCCTGTTTGAAACCTCCTCCGCTGTCGCCACGGTGGGGGTCAGCGCCATCGGCTCCCCCAATCTGACCCTCGCCAGCCGCATCACCCTGCTTCCCATGATGTTCCTGGGCCGGGTGGGGCCCCTGACGCTGGCGGCGGCCCTGGCAAAGCGGCAGGGCCAGGCCAGGAACCATATCAAATACCCCGAAGAAAATATTATGATCGGATAATGATGCCCGGCCGGCAAAGCCGGTCGATACGATTTCAGTCAAGGGGCTGCGGCCTCTTGACAATCCCCTGATAGACGGAGGTCGCGCAATGAAAGGCAAGAAAAAGCAATTCCTGGTGATCGGGCTGGGGCGGTTCGGCTCCTCCGTGGCCCGGGCGCTGTGTGAGCTGGGCCACGAGGTGCTGGCGGTGGATAACGACCCGGAGGCGGTGGAGGATATCTCCGCTTTCGTCACCCAGGCCATTCAGGCCGACGCCACAGACGATGAGGTGTTCGCCTCCCTGGAGGCGGGCAGCTATGACGCCGCCATCGTATCCATCGGCTCCAACGTGCGGGATTCCATCCTCATCAGCGTCCTGTGCAAGGAGGCCGGGGTGCCCCTGGTGGTCGCCAAAGCCAGCGATGACCTCCACGCCAAGGTGCTCTCCAAGGTGGGGGTGGATCGGGTGGTGTTCCCCGAACGGGATATGGGCAAGCGGGTGGCCCGGGCCCTCATCATGCCCCAGATGCTGGAACTGATGAGCCTCTCCGGGGATACCCGGGTGGCGGAAATGCTGCTGCCCGAAAAATGGCAGAATAAAACGCTGGTGCAGGCGGATATCCGCCGCAATTACGGCGTCACCGTGCTGGCGGTCCGCCGGGCCGACCAGACCCTTACCTCCCTCTCCGCCGATTTCCTCCTCCTGCCGGGGGACGTGGTGCTTCTGCTGGGCAGCCAGCAGGCCATCGACGCTATCGAGGGGTAAGCATCATCAAGCCCCGGGACAGCTCGAAAAGGCCCCGGCCCTTTCGGCTTTCATCCGCGGGGCCGGGCCTTTCGATCCGGGGAGCGGTCAGTATGGCTGCTTCCGATATCAATTTGCGACCAATAAAAGGCGTTTTCGGGCAATAAAGCCCGGAAACGCCTTTCTGCAGCAAATGAATGCAATCCACGAAACGTCTGTTGACGAGCTTTCGTTGGCATGATTCAGTAAAGCTTCGGATCAACAGCGCCTGACGGATTGATGTTCAGGATGGCGTACTGCCCTGCGGTGGCGGGGCCGGGGTTCAGGAGCAGGATGCCGTTCCGCCAGGCCATTTTCTGCACGTGAGTGTGCCCGTACAGGGCGGCTGCACAATGCTCCTCCATCGCCAGCTCCAATAAATCGTCGGTGCCCTCCTTCACGTGCTGGTAGTGCCCGTGGGTGAGCAGGATGCGGGCGCCGGAAAGGGTGATGATATTCAGGGTATCGCTGCGGCCCCTGTCGCAGTTGCCCGCCACCTGATACACCGGGGGCAGGGCCGCGTTCAGGTCATGCAGGTCATAGTAGCCGTCCCCCAAATGGATCAGGGCGTCGATGGGCCCCTCCGCTTCCATTTTCATAAGCAGGGTGCCCAGCCTCCCCGTGGCCCCGTGGGAATCGCTGACAACGCCTATACGCATCAGGGCAGCTCCTCCAGATAGGGCAGCATCAGCTGCATGGCGTGAGCCCGGTGGCTGATGCGGTTCTTTTCCTCCTGAGCCATTTCGGCAAAGGTTTCGCCGCTGAGATATTCAAAATAGGGGTCGTACCCAAAGCCCCCTTCGCCCCGGGGGGTGAAGGTAATGACCCCGGGGCATGCGCCCTGGACGGTATGGGTTTCCCCATTGGGCAGGCACAGGGCCATGGCGCAGATGAACTGGGCGGTGCGGTCTTCGGCGGGGATATCCGCCATGTTGGCGATGAGCTTTTCGTTATTGGCCCGGTCGTCCCCGTGATGCCCGCAGTACCGGGCGGAATGCACCCCCGGGTCCCCGTCCAGGGCGTCCACGGCAAGGCCGCTGTCGTCCCCCAAGGCGCACAGGCCCGTGGCCTTCGCCACCTCCCGGGCCTTGATGAGGGCGTTTTCCTCAAAGGTCAGGCCGTTTTCGTCGATCTCCTGGGTAAAGCCCGCCTCCGCCATGGAGATCACCCGCATGCGGTCATCCACCATATCGGAAATTTCCCGGATCTTGTGGGGATTGTTGCTGGCGATGACCAGGGTGCGCCGGGGCGCGATCAACGCGGCGCGGTCCTTCAGGGCATCCCGCTGTTTTTCATGCAATGCCCGGATGCCCTGTTCCCCCAGGTTCAAAATCCGATTCAGCTCCGGGCGGGTGAAGGCCCTGCCCTCGCCGGTTCCCTGCAGCTCGATGAAGGCCCCCGTTTCATCCATGACGAAATTCATATCCGTCTGGGCGGCGCTGTCCTCCAGATAGCACAGATCCAGGCAGGGCACATCCGAAACGATGCCGGCGCTGACGGCGGCGATCTGGTGCACGATGGGAGATTCAGCCAGCTTCCCTTCCCGGATCAGCCGATCGACGGCGCAGCACAGGGCCACGAAGCCCCCGGTGATGGAGGCGGTGCGGGTCCCGCCGTCGGCCTCCAATACGTCGCAGTCAATGGTGACGGTGCGCTCGCCCAGAAAGCGGCGGTCCACCGCCTGGCGCAGGGCCCGCCCGATGAGGCGGCTGATTTCCACGCCCCGCCCGTCCTTTTTCACCCCGTCCCGGGCTTTGCGGCGGCCCGTGGAGGCGGGCAGCATGGCGTATTCCGCCGTGAGCCAGCCTTCGCCCTTGCCCCGCAGGAAGGGAGGCACTCCCTCCTCCACCGAGGCGGTGCAGATGACCCGGGTGCCGCCGCAGCGGATGAGGCAGCTGCCGTAAGCGGTGGAAACAAAATCGGTGATGATTTCACAGGGGCGCAGCTCCTCCGGCATTCTCTGATCGGGACGGGGCATGGCATATCATCCTTTCTTTCGCGTAAAAAAGCAGGGAAAATCACTTCCCTGCCATTATAGCATAGTTCTGCGCGGTTGTGGGGGATTTTTCACATTTTCCGGATCATCAGGTATTCGTTGAGCAATGTGCCGTCCTTTAAGCGCAGGGCGTCGGGGTGGGCGGATACGATACGGAAGCCCATTTTTTCATACAGCGCCCGGGCCCGGCTGTTGCCCTCGGCAAACCCCAGCTCCATCTGCGTCACGCCTTCCCGGCCCTCCGCCAGGCGGATCAATTCCTGAAACATCCGGGTGCCGATGCCCTGGTTCCAGTATTCCTTCAAAAGGGCGATGGCGACGGCGCAGCGGTGGCGGGTCTTAATGCTGGTATAAAAATGGATATCGCAGGTGCCCGCCACCCTTCCCTCCACCAGGCACACGATCATGGCCTCGTTGGAGGATTCGTTCTTGCGCTCAAAGAGGGCAAGCTCCCCCTCCGGGGTGTATTTGCCGCACTCCTCGGGATAGCGGACGATGAACTCCGTCTCCCCGGCGGATTTCACCAGGTATTCCAACGTGCCGGGGACGTCCTCGGGCAGGGGGCTGCGCAAAAGGGCTCGGCGGCCGTCCTTTAAGGTGAAATGAACGTCTTCGATGCGCACAAGGAATCTTCTCCTTTATTTGGTTTACGATCATGCCGCAAGCGGGCGGATAATATCCGCCCCCTACGGTGTGTCGGCGGGAATTTGCCGGTTTTTCCTGCTCATTCCCCATCCGAGAGGGTTTTCGGAGAGGGCGCGGGGGAACCGCTTTTGACTCAAAAGCG
>CAJOPV010000027.1 GCA_905236495.1 uncultured Christensenellaceae bacterium | reverse complement strand
GCCATGGGGGCCCTGGGCTCCGACGCCGCCATCGAGGCCGCCGACGTGGTGCTGATGGACGACGAGCCCGGGAAGCTGGGGAAGGCCATCCGCATCGCCCGGAAAACCGTCGCCATCGTGCGGCAGAATATCGTTTTCTCCCTGGCGGTAAAGGCCGCCGTGATGATCCTGGGCGTTTTGCATCTGGCGCCCCTGTGGGCGGCGGTGTTCGCCGACGTGGGGGTGTGCTTTATCGCTATCCTCAACGCCATGCGGGCCATGCGGGCGGCGGATTGATATTGAAATAACGGAAAGATTTTTCTTCGGATGCAACAAACGGCGGGGCTGATTCGTCATTATGGATGAACGCAAAAGAAAGCGGGGGAAAAGGATGAAAAAATGGCTTACGGCGGCGCTGTGCGCCCTTGTGATGCTGGCGCTGATCCCATCGGCCCGGGCAAAGGACTTTGGCACATACAAAGCGGTCGTTGCAAACCCCGTGGTGACGGACCGGCTGAACCTGCGGATCAAGCCGGATACGGACAGCGAAAGCCTGGGCCGCTTTTACAGCGGCACCCCGGTGACCGTGGCGGACGACGGCATCCGGGAGGGCTGGGCGCTGGTGACCATCGGGGAACTGACGGGCTATGTGCGCACGGAATACCTGATGCGGGAAAACCGCAATTACGAAGCGCCCAAGCTGTTCAGCACCGCAAGGCTGAAAAAGGGAAGCGCTTATCTGCGTTCCGCCCCGGAGGGAACCGGGGAACAGATGGGCCTGGTATCCGGCTTTGTGTATGTGCTTGGGGACGTGGGGGACGACTGGCGCTACGTGCAGGCCAAGGACAAATATGATAGCGTCCTGTACGGCTATGTGCGTACTTCGGAGCTCACCGATCACGCAACCGCCATTGAGATGGCTTACCTGTGGCCCGCCCGGGGCGGCGACCGGGTAACGGTCTATGCGGAGAAGGAACTGAAGACGGCGAAAGCATTTTATTACGCCGGGGCCCCTGTGCGGGTGACGGATTCTTCCCGGGCAGGCTGGGCCCGGGTGGAATGCCCCGGGGTGCTGCCGGAGGAGGATACGACGGTCACCGTACAGGGGTATGTGAAGGCGGAGGACCTGAAGGTGTTCTGCCAGCCCTGGGAGGTCATGAGCCGGGCGAAGGCGGGCCTTGCGGCGCGGGATCTGACGCTGCCGGAATCGCCCCATGTGTTCGTGCCCAAAGGCGCGGCCCTGGTGGTGGCCGGGGAGATGGCGGGGAAATATCACATTATATATGGCAACGCTTTTTCGGGGCTGGAAGTGACCGATCTGGTGGATCAGAACGACGTGGTGCTGACCGGCGAAACCGCCGATCGGATGATCCCGCCCCGCCGGGCCTTCGCCCTGCTGCCCCAGGAAGCCGGAGAGATCCCCCTCAAGGATGGGACGCTGGACGCTTATGCCGGCCTGACCGATTTAACGCTGTGCGAAATCATCGGAGAAGGGGATACCTGGTATCAGATGCGTCAGGCGTTCCGGCCCGGCTTCTTTGTGGAAAAGGAAGGCGTGCGGGTGGTTTCCGCGCTGATGCACGATACGGAAGATATCAGGGGCGCCGGGGCCTGGACGGCGGCGGAGAAGGACGCCGGGCTGTGGGTGCTCACCGTGGAGGCGGGGAAAAGCGGCAGCGTGACGCTGAAAAACCCCGACGCTTATCACGGCGCGGAGAGCCCTGCGGAGGATTACCGCTATACCTTCTATATCGCCCCGGGGACGGAGGTCAATGCGGAAGGGGATGCGATCCTTACCGCTGCGACGGAAGGAAGCCTGCAAAGGCTGCTGCCTGCCCATCCCGCCGACACGTATTCCGATCGGGTCGTTTTCTCCGGCTCCGGGCGGTTCTTCTGCGATTTGCAGCTGCCGGAGGACGCCAATTACTACTCCTGGCGCGTCCGGCCCATCCCCGGATCGGAGGATAGCTGGCTGCGGGTTTCCAGTATTTTCACGGACGCCTGCGGGGCCTGGGACGGGGTGGAGGCCGTTCGCCTGGCGGGGGATTTTGACGGCGGGGCCCAGGCGGACATTTGGTACCTGGATCTGTTTCCCGGGCAATTCCTGGAGGTCACCAACTGCATCATCGAGATCTATTACGGAAACGGCTGAGGCGAAAAAAGCGGCAATCATTAACTTTTTACAAAATTATTGCAATTTGTTTCAAAAAGGCTGTACTTGCGCCCCCGAATTATGCTATAATAAGGGGCGCGTTTTTTGTGTACGCAAAAAATGACGCAGGGAAAGGAACGAACGCATGAAGCAGCCGCTGATCCTGGCCTCCTCCTCTCCCAGGAGAAGGGAACTGATGGGCTATACGGGCATCCCCTTTGAAATCATCACCGCCGACGCGGAGGAGATCAAGGAAGGCGACCCCGTGAGGCTCGTTATGGAAAACGCCCGCCGCAAGGCCCGGGCCGTATGGGAGAAGCACCCGGACCGGGTGATCCTGGGGGCGGATACGGTGGTGTATCTGAACGGCGAAGTGCTGGGCAAGCCCAGGGACCGGGCCGACGCCATCCGCATGGTAGGGCTCCTGTCCGGGGCGTGGCACACGGTCTATACCGGGGTGTGCGTTCTGTCAGGCGATAGTGCGGACGTGCGGTACGACGAATCCAGGGTGCTGTTTTCCGAGCTTACGGGGGAGGAGATCGCCCGGTACGTGGATACCGGGGAGCCCATGGACAAGGCGGGGGCCTACGCCCTCCAGGGCCGGGGCGGCATGTATGTGCGCCGCATCGAGGGAAGCTATTCCAACGTGATCGGCCTGCCCATGGCGATGACCCGGGATATGCTCATCGCCGCCGGGATCAGGGATATTTGATTTTACATTACAGAATGGGACGGATGAGGACACATGGCCATTATCGCGCCGGATATCGGCATTGACCTGGGCACATCCAATACGCAGGTATATGTGAAGAAAAAGGGCATCGTGATCGACGAGCCCTCCATGCTGGTGGCGGATCGCACCGGGCGCCACGCCGTCCGGGCAATCGGGGAGGAGGCCCGGGTGCTTCTGGGCCGCACGGCGGCGGACGTAACAAGCGTGCGCCCCCTGTCCGACGGCATGATCCGGGATTTCGACATGACCCAGTACATGCTGCAGTACTTTGTCAGGAAGGCCATCGGCGCCTCCCGGCTGGTAAAGCCCAGGGCCATCATGACGATCCCCTGCCGGGTATCGCCCATCGAGCGCCGGGCGGTGAGGAAGGCGGCGATATATGCCGGGGTGCGGCAGGGGCAATTGCATCTGGTGGAAAAGCCCTTTGCCGCCGCCATCGGAAGCGGCCTGACGGTATTCGAGCCGGTGGGCAGCATGGTGGTGGATATCGGCGGGGGCACCACGGAGGCGGCGGTGATCTCCCTGGGGGGCATCGTGGTTTCCCGGTCCATCCGCATCGGCGGGGTCAAGATGGATGAAAGCATCATCGCCTACGTGAAAAGGGAATTCAACATGGTGATCGGCGACCGCACCGCCGAGGACGTGAAGATCGCCTTAGGCTCGGCGCTGCCGCTGAAGGAAGACCGGCGGGTGCTGGTGCGGGGGCGGGATATGATCACCAATTTGCCCCAGACGGTGGAAATTTCCTCCGCCGCCGTGTATGAAGCCCTGAAGGGCGCATGCCAGGCCATCCTGGGGGCCATAGCCCACGTGCTGGAGCGCACGCCGCCGGAGCTTGCCGGGGACGTGATGAAATCGGGCATCCATCTGACGGGCGGGGCCAGCCAGCTCTTTGGCCTGGACCAGTATATCGCGTCCGAGCTGGATATGCCCGTGCTCCTGGCCCGGGATCCCATGGGCTGCGCCGCCATGGGGGCGGGGCATCTGGCGGATAATATCGAACTGCTGCACCGCATCGGCAAATCCAGCTTCCTGCGGGAGGACGGCGAGGAGTAAAACGGCATGGCGAATGAAAAGGACCGGGATTTTTCCGAAAGCGAAGGCCTGAACGTCCGGGATCAAGCGGACGATTTTGGCGTGGAGGAACGGACGCCCGCCTGGGCTCAGGAGATGGAAAAGAGCGCCGCGGAAAAGGGCGGGCCCTCCCGGGAAGAAGCGCCCCCGGAGGAAAAGCCCCGCCAGGGCCGCCGCGCCCCGGAGGAAAGCCGCACCGACGAAAAGGAGGCCGACGCCGCCTGGGCCCGGGAGGCCCAGAAGGCGGAAAGCGCCGCGGGCCGCCGCAGGGAACAGAAAACGGAAGAAAAGCCGGGCGGCAAAAAGCAAAAGAAAACGGGAAAAAAGAAAAGCAATAAGAAAAAAACCTCCGGCGGGGACGAGCGGGAAAGCTTCCTTCGGAACCTGATGATCGTTGTGATCTGCTCGGTGCTGTTTATCATGGTGGCGCTGATGGTGGTTTCCAATTTCGTCAACATGCCCCTGCTGGACGCGCCCCGCCGGGCCGTCACCGCCGTCATTACCCCTGTGCAGCGGCTGTTTTCCGGGGTGACGGATCGGGTGGTGGAATACCTGCGGACGCTGAAAATCCGCGGCAATCTGGAATACGAATACGATCAATTGCTGATCCGGCTGGACGAGCTTGCCACGGAGGTGGCGCTGAACGAGGAGCTGCGCCGCACCAACCAATCCCTCTACGATCTGTTGGACGAGCAGCAGCGCAACCGGGATATGAACCCGGTGGCGGCTACCGTCATCGGCACGGTGGGGAACAATTATTTCTCCACGCTGACGCTGGACGTAGGCTCCGAAAACGGGGTGACGGAATACATGGCGGTGGTGGCCCAGGGGGGCTTGGTCGGCGTCACCTATAACGTGGACAAATACAAGTGCCAGGTGCGCTGCGTCATCGACAGCGACTGCACAGTGGCGGGGCTGGTGCAGTCCAGCCGGGATCAGGGCAGCGTGAAGGGCACCCTGGGCGCTAACGGGGAGCCCATGTGCCGCATGTATTACCTGCCCGATTCCTCTCTGCCCCGGCCCGGCGACGTGGTGGTGACCTCCGGGGTGGGGCTGGAATTTCCCAAGGGCATCCCCATCGGCTATATCCGGGAAAGCACCCGGGGCATGGAGGATAACAAATCCTACGTGGTGCTGGAGCCGGTGGTGGATTTTGAACACCTGGAATATGTGACGGTGTATCGCTATCGGCCTACCTATGCGGAGCCTGCCCAGGCCCGGGTCAACGCCGCAGCCAATATCACCCTGGAAACCCTGGCGACGGCCCGGCCCATCCCGGAATGGCAGGTGGAGGGCGTCAGCGATTTCATTTTTGCCCCCACCGAAGCGCCCACAGCGCCGCCGGCGGAGCAGGCCACGGCGACGCCGCGGCCCACCGAGACGGCCGCGCCTGCGGCGACGCCGGACCCCGACGCTACCGCAGCGCCCCCCAACCTGGAATACGTGCAGGCGGATCGGAGCCAGAATACCCCCACCCCCTCGCCCCGGCCTACCTATACCCCCACGCCCTCTCCGGTGCCTACGCCGGACCCCGGCGCCATGACGGTGGAGGATGACGAGTGAAGGCATTGAAAAGGGCCCTTCGGGTGCTGATCCTGACGGTGCTGGCGTATCTGATCCAGGTATGCGTGATGCAGTATTTGCAGCTGGGCAGCGTTTCCGGCAGCGTAGTGTTCGCCGTGCTTTCGGTGATCGTGGTATCCTGCGGCAAAAAGTACGCCTTCTGCGCCTCCTGCATTATCGGCATGCTGATGGAAAGCATGCTTTCCAACGTGCCGGGGCTGTATGTGATCGCCTATCCCGTGATTACCATGCTCTGCGCCCAGGCCTTTGCCGATATGAGCGACAGGCAATTGGAAAGACGCCGGGTGCTCAACGATAACCGGCGCAGCAGGCAGCGGGAAAACGGCGGGCGGGACCGCTGGTGGAACCGCATGCTTTCCCATCACCGGGAAGGAGACCTGCCCGCCCATCTGCGTATCCCGCTGTGCGCGGGATTGATGGATCTGATTTTGAACGTGGCGCTGTGCACCTATATGTATCTGATCGGCGAGGAGCTGGGCATGGTGCACGTGGGGCGGGCCCTGGGCTCGGTGCTCTATACGATGGGCATCGCGGCGGGGCTGATGGTGCCTCTTCGGTATATCCTGCGCATGTATGCGCCCCGAAAACGGCAGCAGGGAGGTGACGCGCTGTGAAGGATGAATTCCGCAAATCACGGAAAAAGAGGAAAAAGGACCATAAACTGAATTTTCGCTTCCTGCTGTTCACCGGGATCGTGATGGCGGCCTTCGGCACGCTCATTTTCAGCCTGTATTCCCTGCAGGTAGTATCCGGCGAGGAATACGCCGTGAAAACCAGCAGCGACAGCATCAAATCCATCGCCATCCGGGGCAGCCGGGGCATGATCACCGATATCAATTCGGTGGTGCTGGCAAAATCCGAAAAGGCCTATAACGTGACCTTCTACCGGGAAAACAACGATTGGGATTATCCTACCCGGCAGCTGCTGGAGGCCATCGAGATCGTGGAAAGCCACGGGGGCGAAATATCCGTGACTGCGCCGCTGAAGCGCAACGAGGAAACGGGCGTATGGGAATTCAATTTCGGCAGCGGGATATCCGAAAGCGCCTATAACAAGCGCAAGCAATATTTCTATGAAAACAACTATCTGACCTCCAGCCTGGATACCCCGGAAAAATGCTTCAACCGCCTGCGTCAGCGCTTCGGCTTTACGGCGCTGGAGGACGGCACGTACCTGTTCCAGGTGGATGCCAACGGCGAATCGGTGGTGCCGGACGCGGTATTGCCCAATACCAAGGCGGTGGTATCCGCCACCCCGGTGGACGAGGCCACGGTGCTCAAGATCATCGCCATCAACACCACCATGCAGGATAACGCCTTCAACTCCCTGCCCGTTTCCATCGCCCAGGACGTGAGCTATGAAACGGTGAGCGAGATCGAGGGGCGCAGCATGTCGATGCCCTGGCTCGGCATCACCATGGGGGACAAGCGGGTGTATCCCAACAGTTCCTTAGCGGCGACGGTGATCGGCTACACGGGCAAAATACAGAACGCCCAGTATTATTACAGCGATCTGGAACCTGCGGGCTACGCCATGAACGATTACATCGGGCAGGACGGCATCGAGGCCAGCATGGAAAGCTGGCTCACCGCCAATATCAAGGACCGGCAGGGCACCAGGGTGGTGGAAGTGACGCCGGACGGCAAGGTGACCCGGGAGCTTTCCTACACCGCGCCCCAGGACGGCAACACCGTGAAGCTCACCATCAATTCCCAGTACCAGGCGGTGGCGGAGAGAGCCATCGCCGCTAACGTGGAGCGTACCCGCAACGAGCAGGAAAAGCGCATGAGCGACCCCAGCTGGCTGGAAACCAACAAGGATAAGGTGGCCCTGCGGGATTGGGAGGAATTCCCCATCCGGCTTGCCACCACCGGCGTTTTGATCGTGATGGATCTAAAGGAAGGCAACGAGGGCAATATCCTGGCCCTGGCCCAGTACCCCAACTACGATCTGAACGCCATGTCAAAGGGCGGCGAATCCGCATTGCAGATCGTGCAGGATGAGCGGGGCCTGCTTATGAACTATGCCATCCAGACCCGGGCCGAGCCCGGCTCGATCTTCAAGATGGTAACGGGCCTGGCGGCCCTCACCAACGGCGTTTTGACCCCCACCGAGCTGATCGACGACGGCGGGCGGTTCATGCAATATACCAACAACCGGGAAGACGCGCCCAAGTGCTGGACCAACAAGCCTTCCAATCATTCCGATCAGACCATCGTGGAGGGCCTCACCAACTCCTGCAACTATTTCTTCTATACCTGCGCTTCCCGGCTGTACGATCAGTTCCCCTCGGAAGAGAGGCTGTACAAATACGCCGCGCAGATGGGCCTGACCAGCAAAACGGGCATCGACCTGCCCGGCGAGCTGCGCCCGGTGGTAGGCAATCAGGTGAACCTGTACGACAGCAGCGTATCCCTGAGCGAGCAGATGACGGATACCCCCGCCATCGTAGCCGCCGCCATCAAGAAGCATCTCATCAACTACGGCGCCAGCTACGGCATCGAATACGATAACGCCCGGCTGGATCGGTGCATCAAGCTCCTGATGGACATGGCGATCACCACCTCCTCTGACGACTGGGTGGTGAACGCCAGGCCCATCTTTATGACCGAACTGAATATGACCCGCACCATGGTGCTCCAGGCCGCACTGATGCGCGATTTGTGGACGTACCTGAACACCATCAAATGGGGCGGCAGCCAGGAGATTCAGATGGGCGTGGGCCAGTCCATTACCCTTTTGACCCCCATCACCGTGGTGCGCTACATCGGCGCCATCACAAGCGATGCCATCGTGTATAACCCCAACATCGTGGATTCCATCATTTCCCCGGAGGGAGAGATCCTCTCCCAGCGCAGCGCCACCGTGTTCAATCAACTGGACAGCGCCAAGCCCTATATGCAGTATATCCTCAAGGGGCTGGAGGGCGTGGTCGATGAAACAGGTACCGCCGCGGCCCAGTTCAGGGATTGGAAATACACCCCCAAAGAGGTCATGTACGGAAAAACGGGAACCTCTCAGGTAACGATCGGCAAGATCCGATTGGACCTTGAAAACAACGGCTGGTTCGTCGCCATGTGCCCCAACGCCAAGCCGGAGATCGCCATTGTCAGCTTCATCCCCAACGGCCTGTCCGGGGCCTATACCACCCGGGCCGCACGGGATTTCATCGAATTCTATCTGGATGAGAAAGCCAAGGTGGATGACAGCCTCACGCTGCCCGGCGGGAACAGCCTGGCGCCCTGAAATCAACCGACCGACGAACAGTAAAGGAGCTACAAGATGGGCCGTATTTTTTCGATCATGTCCGGCAAGGGCGGGGTGGGGAAGAGCACCCTGGCTGCCGCCCTGGCGGAGTTTTACGCCCGGCAGGGAAAGAACGTGACGCTGCTGGACGGGGATACCGGGCTGCGCAGCGCCGATCTGCTGCTTGGCATGCAAAACAAGGTGGTCTATGACCTGGGGGATATCGTGAGCGGAAGCTGCGATATCGCCGGCGCTTTGGTGCCATCCCCCCAATTGGAGAATCTCACCTTGCTGGCGGCGCCCCAGATGCTGCGCCCCTCCGATGTGAAGAATAAGGATATGGGCCGCATCATCACCGCCCTGTCGGAAGAAAAGGATATCCTGATCCTGGACGCGCCGGCGGGCATCGGAAGAGGGCTTAAAAACCTGCTGGGGGCCGCGGCGGAGCCGGTGATCGTGGCGACGCCCGACGACGTATGCGTTCGGGACGCGGAAAAGCTGAGCGAGCTGCTTTTCCAGCGGGAGGAGCCAAAGCCCGGCATCGTATTCAACCGGGTGGATCGGGATTTGGTGCATAAAGGGGATATGACGGCCCCCAGCCTCTTGGCATCGTCGCTGGATCTGCCGCTGCTTGGCATCCTGCCGGAAAGCCCCAGGGTATATCGGGCGCTGCTTCGGCATCAATCCATTCTTACCTGCGGCGATAAACGGTTCGTCAAGGAAATCGAGGCCATCGCGGGGCGGCTGCTGGGCGCGGACGTGCCCCTGCCTTCCTATCAAAAAAGCCCCGTCAGGGCCTTTTTCCGCCGGGGAGGCGTATCCGCATGATGACCGAAGCCAGATGGCGCTCCAGAGGGCACTTTGACTGGCCGCTGCTGGTGGTGGTGTATGCCCTGTCCGTATTCGGCATTTTATGCATCGCCATGGCGACCTACGACGTGGACGCCAGCGCCAACGCGCCGCTTTTGAACAAAATACTGAATTCCAAGTCCAGCATGTGGCAGAGCATCTTCCTGCTGGTGAGCCCGGTGGTGGTGGGCGTCGTCATGGCGATCCCCACCGAGCTGTACCGGGGCCGTGCCAGGCTGATCTATTACGCCGTGCTGGGGCTGCTGGTGGTGACGCTGCTGGCGGGCCAGGTGTCCAACGGCCTGCGCGGATGGATGAAATCCAGCATTTTGGGCCGGTCCATCCAGCCCAGCGAATTTGCCAAGCTTTCCATCCTGCTCATGCTGGCCCGGCATCTTTCCCGGGTGGAAAAGCCCATGAGCAAATTCAGGGATTTCCTGCGCATTATGTTGATCGTGGGGATGCCCAGCCTGGTGGTGCTGGCCCAGGGCGAAACGGGCACCGTTATCGTTATCATCTTCATGTTCATGGTGATGCTGTTTTTCGCCGAGGTGGATATGCGGGTGCTGATGGGGCTGGTGGCGGTGGGTGTCATCGCCATCGGGCTGGTGATCGCCTACGCCCTGATCTCCAACAGCACCGATTATCGCCTGGCCCGCATCCTGGCCTTTATCGACCCGGACAAGTACCAGCAAAGCGCTTCCTACCAGAATATCCAGTCCCAGAAAGCCATCGGCGCGGGGCAGATAACCGGCATCGGCACCTTCGTCAGCAGCTCCTGGGCGACGCTGGGCTTCGTGCCCGAAAACTCCACCGACTTTATTTTCACCGTGGTGGGGGAATGCTTCGGCTTCGTGGGCTCCATGGCGGTGATCGGGGCGTATATGTTCCTGACCCTGCGGATGATCTATCTGGCCCGGTTCACCCAGGATAAATTTGGACGGCTGGTGATCATCGGGGTGATGGCGATGCTGTTTTTCCACGTGTTCCAGAATATCGCCATGAACGTGGGCATCATGCCCATTACGGGTATCCCTTTGCCCTTCCTGAGCTACGGCGGCAGCAATTTTATCACCAACATCGCCGCCATCGCCCTGGTTTTGAACGTGACGCGGAGCCGCACCACCATGCCGGATATCAATATGCCCATGGCAAAGCTTTCGTCAGACAGATAACGCTCCATCGAAAGCCATAGACAGGCTTTCGCTGGGATGCGTCAATTTACCGCAATATTACGGTCACGACCGCCCCGAGCCAAACGCGAAGGGCGTTTTTTATGCCGCCGGGGGGTTGATTGCGGCGGGAAATTGGATTATAATAAAAGGTGCGTTTGATAAGGACGCAAGGCATTGCATAAAGGAGATATCAACATGAGCAAAACGATGACGGCCCTGATTATCATGGATGGCTTCGGTATCAACCCCGCCCACGAGGGCAACGCCATATACCAGGCGGGCACCCCGGAACTGGATCAATTGACGGCCCGTTTTCCTCACACCCAGTTGGGGGCCAGCGGCATGAACGTGGGCCTTCCCGACGGGCAGATGGGCAACAGCGAGGTGGGCCATCTGAACATGGGCGCGGGCCGCATCGTATATCAGGAATTGACCCGCATCACCAAGGATATCCAGGACGGGGTCTTTTTTGAAAAGGAGCCGCTGATCTGGGCCATGGATACCGTGAAGGAAAACGGCGGAAGCCTGCACCTCATGGGCCTGCTTTCCGACGGCGGCGTGCACAGCCACATCACCCATCTGTACGCCCTGCTTGAAATGGCGAAAAAGCGGGGCCTTAAAAAGGTGTTCATCCATTGCTATCTGGACGGGCGGGACGTGCCCCCCACCTCTGGGGCGGAATATATGCGGCAGCTGGTGGAAAAGTGCGGGGAGATCGGCATAGGCCAGGTAGCCAGCATCCAGGGCCGCTTCTGGGGCATGGACCGGGATAACATCTGGGATCGGGTGGAAAAGGGCTACGACGCCATCGTGCTGGGAGAGGGCATCCGGGAGACCGATCCCGTGGAGGCCATCCGCCGCAGCTACGAAAACGGCAAGACCGACGAATTTATGATCCCCACCGTCATCGAACGGGACGGCAAGCCCCTTGCCACCGTGGAGCCGGGGGACAGCATGATCTTCTTTAATTTCCGGCCCGACCGGGCGCGGCAGATGACCCGTGCCTTCATCATGCCCGATTTTCAGGGCTTCCAGCGCAAGAAGGGCTTTATCCCCGTACAGTACGTATCCATGACCCAGTACGACGCCACCTTTACCGGCCTCAAGGTCGTCAATCCCCCCGAGAACCTGGATAACACCCTGGGCGAATACCTGGCAAAGCTGCATCTCACCCAGGCGCACATCGCCGAGACCCAGAAATATGCCCACGTTACCTTCTTCTTTAACGGCGGCGTGGAAGCCCCCAACGAGGGAGAGGACCGCTTCCTCATCGATTCCCCCAAGGTGGCGACCTTCGATATGAAGCCCGAAATGAGCGCCCCCGAAGTGACCCGGAAGGCCCTGGAGCTCATCGACAGCGGCAAATACGACGTGATGATCCTGAACTATGCCAATTGCGATATGGTGGGCCATACCGGCGTTATGGAGGCCGCCAAGATCGCCGTTCGGGAAATCGATAAGGACGTGGGCATCCTGGTGAAGGAGATCCTGAAGATGGGCGGACGGGCTTTCGTCACCGCCGATCACGGCAACGCCGATCAGATGATCGATCCCGTCACCGGCGAGCCCTTCACCGCCCATTCCACCAATCCCGTGCCCTTCATCGCCTGCGATGAAAAGCTGGTGGGCAGGAAGCTCCGCGAAGGCGGGCGGCTTGCGGATATCGCCCCCACCATGCTGGAGAGCATGGGCATTGAGATTCCCAAGGAAATGACGGGAAAGAGCCTGATCGAATGATCTATTCCTACTGCAAAAAGTGCAAACTGGAAAGCCCCGGCGATATCTGCCAGGGCTGCGGAAAGCACGCCGCCGCGGGCAGCCAGCGGGATGTATGGAGCGTGGCCTGCGTGCCCATGGCGGACGGGCGCATCTGGAAGGACGCGCTGATGGCGCTGCTTGCCGTGATCGCGCTGCTGCTGGCGCTGATCTTCGGGCTGGAATATCTGGCAAGCGGCGGGCAGCTGACGGCCCAGCTTTGGCAGGGGCCGCTGCCCAAGGTGATTTTTGCCTTGCTGCCCGTGGGCCTGATCCTCCTGTTCCTGTTCCTGTTCTTGCAGGGCAGGGAGGTGAACGTATATGTGCTGGACCCCCAGGGCGGGCATCTGCAGACCTGGCACCAGCCGGGAAAAATCAAAAGCTGGGCCCGGCTGCAAAGCGCCGACCCGGCCAAGGACGTGCCCCAGCAGGACGGAAGCATGATGCATCTGAGCCAGGAGCGCCATATCCTCTGGCAGGATGTGGTGAGCGTCAAATACAAGCCCCAGGCCGCCGCCATCTACCTGTACCATACCCCCCGCTGCGCCCCCATGATCCTGAAGCTGCCCGCCCAGGAATACGACCTGGCGGCGGCTTACGTGGGAAAGTATTGCAAGGGGAAGTAACGAATGGATCATCGGGCATTGTTTCATCATCTGCATCCCGGCTTTTTTGACCGGGATTATATCAAAGCGCTGCCGGAAAATGAAACCTACGCGGAAATGATCCTGCCCCTGAAGGGGTTTTCCCCGGATCAAAGGGAAATCCCCGTGCCGGAGGGCGTCGCCTTCGGGCCCTATGAAGGGTCATTGACGGCGCTTCTGGAGGCCGTCCGGCAGGTGGAGGAGGCCTGGGCCCCCATCTATCAAAAGGGCGGCAGGGTATATTGCGCCATGGACGGGGGAAAAATCGCCAGCTTCTGCCTGATCGAAGACATGGGGACCTTCGAGGGACTTCGGATC
>CAJOPV010000026.1 GCA_905236495.1 uncultured Christensenellaceae bacterium | reverse complement strand
TCAATTTGCTGTAAAATGGCGTTTCCGGGCATGTTTGCCCGGAAACGCTCATTTTACGGTCGCAAATTGATATCGGAAGCAGTCATGCTGACTGCTCCTCGGACCGGGAGACCCGGTCCTGCGGATGAAAGTCGAAAGGGCTGCAGCCCTTTCGAGCTATCCCGGGGTTTATGGATGGTCTGCCGGAAACGGCAATTTGACCGTTTCCTCTTTTTATTTTCCCCATTCCCACCCTCACGCGGCGGTCGGCGTTAAGGGAATAAAAGTGATCGGTGCGGTGTGCCCGTGTGCCTTATGCTGGGGATCAAGAAAAGGAACGGATTCGAACCGCCTTCCCGCGCCCCCGCACGGGTACCTGCAGCGCGGCTCATTCTCAGCCGCAGAGATCACGCCCGCCCCGCCGCGCTACCTGCGTTGGTTTATGATTCGATCAGGTCCTCCGTCCAGTTGGCGGCCTGGATGCGGGCATCCAGCTCCCGCAGGTCCTTTGACTTTTGATCCAGCTCCTTTTGCAGCGCCGCAACCTTCACGGTGCTGAGGATTTTGATTTCGCTCTGCCGGGCCCGGTCGTACAGGCTGGAGGCGGCATCCAAAAACTCCCGCAGGATCTGAATCTGCTGCTGCCAGGCATCCCGCCGGGCCAGGAGCCTTGTCAGCGGTTCTCCCTGGGACAGGACGCGGCTGTTAGTCAAGTTGATATCCGCCATGAGCTTTTCCAGCCGCTGCGTCATTTCATTGAGTTCCTTCAATAATTCCTGGGGGTTTTCCGCAGGCTTTTCCCCTTCCTGCACCCGGGCGTTATTCCGCAGCCGCCCGCTCATCTGCGCCATGCGCTTTTGCAGGTCCGATCTTTCCAGCAGCGCTTCCGCCAGCTTCATATGGTTCCCTCCCTCGTATCGATCCCTTTTTCCGTAATCACCGCGTCCATCCAGATATCCAAAGGCATCATGGGCACGCTGTCCCTCACCAGCACTTCAAAGCATAGGCAGATTTTTTGCATGCGCCGCCCCGCCAGGTACGCATCATAGTAGCCCGCCCCGTGGCCCAGACGGCTTCCGTCCCGCCCCGCTGAAAGACAGGGGATCAGGGCCAGGTCGATCTCCTCCGGGGCCGCGGCGGGGGCGTCGGCAGGGGGCTCCGGGATGCCCAGCGTCCCGGGGCGCAGGTCCGCCCGGCTCAGGATGGGCACCGCGTCCATGCGGGGCTTCACGCCGCAGCGGGGCACGCATACCCGCTTTCCCACCGCCAGCGCCTCGTCGATGAGGGCGTCGGTATCCGGCTCCCCCGGCATGCCCACGAATACAAACACCGCATGGGCCTTCTGAAACGCCGTCAGCCCCATTACTGCCTGGCAAATGGCCCGGCTGGCTTTCGCTCGCTCCCCTACTGCCATTGATCTTGCTTTTTCCCGAAAATCTTTCCTTAAAACCTGCTTGTTTTCGATCCAAGTCATCATCCGTTTTCTTGAAGGAAGTATCGGGGGGAGCATTCTTTAGCCCCACAGAATGTTTTTCCCCCGTATTTTCCCCTAAAATCCTCAGTATGTCCCGTTCACAAATTCCTTTAAGATCGCCAAGGCGCTGTCCATGTCCCGCAGGTCAATGACCTCGCAGGCGGAATGGACGTAGCGGCAGGGAATGGACAGGGTGCCGGCGGGCACGCCGCCCCGGCTGTGCTGGATCGCCGCGCCGTCGGTGCCGCCGAAGGGCAGGATCTCCCGCTGATAGGGGGCTTTCGCCCTTTCCGCGGCGGCAATGAGGGCGTCCCGCACCAGAGGCGTTGCCACCATGGAGCGATCCATGAACTTGATGGCTGCCCCCTCCCCCAGCTTCACGGCAGGCAGCTTCACCTCCGGGGTATCGCCCCAGGCAGTGACGTCGATGCCCACGCCCAGGTCCGGGGCCACCTGATAGGCCGCCACGGCAGCCCCCCTCAGGCCCACCTCCTCCTGCACGGAGAAAACGCCCACCACGGTGTTCCGGGGGGCCGTCGCCTGCATCAGCAATTCCGTAAGCAGCGCGCAGGCGCAGCGATCATCCATAGCGGGGGCCGCCAGGCGGTACCGGCCCATGGGAACGATATCCGGCGCGAACACGCAGGCATCTCCCAATTGCACCATGGACAGGGCCTCTTCCCGATCCCGGGCCCCGATATCCACAAACAGGTGCTGCATCCCGGCGGTTTCGCCCTTGGTGGGCTGGCACACCGCCACGCCGTGCACCCCATTGCCGAACACCACATGGCGGCACCGCATAGCGTCCACCGATACGCCGCCCACGTTGGTGACCCGCAGGTAGCCCGTTTCCTCGATATCCGTCACAACCAGCCCGATGTGATCCATGTGAGCGGACAGCATGATGGTCTTGCCTCCCGGCTGGCCCTTCTTTTCCACGATCAGATTGCCCATCACATCGGTGCGGATGCCGTCTGCATGGCCCGCAAGGAGCTGCTTGATCACCTGCGCCACCTGTGTCTCCTGGCCCGTAGGGCCGTATGCGGAAAGCAGCGTCTTTAACGTATCCAGAATCATTTCATTTCCTCCTATCTGCTGCAGAGGAATAGGTTTGTTCTCTCCCTCTGCTCTTATCCAATCGGATTTCGGGAGGATGCGGGAGAGGGCCTTTGGCTGAAAAGCCGCCTCCCGCCTCCCGTCACTTCGCGCTTTCCGCGTAAGCCTTCGCCAAGGCGTACTGCGCCTCCACGTCGGAAAGCTTCACCACGGAGCTGGGGCCGTGGATGTAACGGCAGGGGACGGACAGCACGCAGGTGCGCACCCCCGCTTTGCTGCGCTGGTACGCCCCGGCGTCGTTGCCCCCGGTGGAGCCCCGCTTGATCTGGCAGGGAACGGCTTTTCGTTCCGCCAGGGCAAGCAATTCCTGATACAGGGAACGGTTGGCAATGGAGGCGTTATCCATGAAGGAAACGACGACGCCCAGGCCCGGCTCGCAGACCCGGCGGGCCTTCTCCACGGCCCCCATGTCCCCGGCGGTGGTGCCCTCCAACACGATCACCGTATCCGCCTGGGCGGCAAAGGCCGCGCCGGTGGCGCCCCGCAGGCCCACTTCCTCCTGGGTCACGAAGGCGCAGGTGATGTCCGCGTCGTATTCCCCCTCCAGCAGCCGCAGAAGGTTATAGCAGCCCACCCGGTCGTCCAGCGCCTTGCTGACTACGCAGCCGTCGCCAAAGGGCTGATAGGCGGAATCAAAATATGCGTAGCTGCCGGGAGGGCAATCGGCAAGGGCCTCCTCTTTGGTCTTGGCCCCGATATCGATATACAGGTTATCGTAGCCCAGCACCCGCTTTCGGTCCTCGGCGGTCTGCAGATGGATCGCCAGGGCGCCGATGACGCCCTTCAGCTTCTTTTCCCCTGCCAGCACATACTTGCTCACCGTCACCCGAGGGTCGATGCCCCCCACGGGACGGAAGATCAGCAGGCCGTCGTCGGTGGCGTCCAGAATGATGAAGCCCACCTCGTCCATATGGGCGCTGAAGAGGATGTGACGGTTCCCCGTCCTCCCTTTTTTGAAGGCGATCACGTTGCCCATACGGTCGATATGCACATCATCGCACAGGGGGCGGGCAGCCTCCAGCACGGCCTTGCGGACGGCCCCCTCCTGCCCGGAGGCGCCGTTCAGTTCGCACAGCGTTTTTAATTCCATAGTTCATCCTCCCAGCTGCCCTGAATGGCTGCCAAATAATGGGCCAGCAGCCGCCCGCCTTCCTTCAGGGCGTGCATATCCAGGGTCTCCACGTTGGTATGCATATACTTGATGGGCAGGGACAGAAGCACCGTCGGCACCCCCGCCCGGGTGACGGACAGTTCGTCCGCGTCGGTGGAGGTGTATCGGGGATCCACGGCGAATTGCAGTTCGATGCCGTTTTCTTTCGCCGTTTCCTCCAGCTTTTTTACCAGAAAGCTGTTGAGGAAGGGGCCTTTGCTGGTAACGAGGGAAGTGATCTTGCTGGTGGAATTCCTGGGCGCGCCGGGGGTTTCCGCGTGGCACACGTCAAAGGCCACGCCCATATCCGGCTCCAGGGCAAAGCCGGATATCAGCGCGCCGTAGCTGCCGATCTCCTCCTGGCAGGTGGCGACGAAATACAGATCAGCCTGATGGGCCATCTGCCGCAGCCGCCTTGCCGCCTCCAGCATGATGGCGACGCAGGCCCGGTCATCCGCCGTTTTGGTGGCGACCCGGTCGTTTTTCATTTCCACGTACCGGGCCTCAAAGCATACCGTATCCCCCAGGCGCACCTTCTGCCGCACCTGCTCCGCGTCCATGCCCAAATCCACGAAAAGGGTGTCCCAATTATAATTGTTCTTGCGGTCCGCCTCTTTCAAAAGGTGAGGCGGCGTGGCCCCCACCACGCCCAGCAGCATGCCCTCCCGGGCATAGACCCGAACCCGCATGCCGGGCAGCACCCGGGGATCCACGCCCCCCACGCTCTGCAGCCGCAGGGAGCCGTCCTCCTCGATCCTGCTCACCATCATGCCGATCTCATCCAGGTGAGCGCAAATGAGCACCTTGGGGCCTTCTCCCTTCTGACGGGCCACCACGCAGTTGAGGGGCGTCACCCTCACCTCGTCCGCGTAAGGCCGGAAAGCGTCGGCGATGTAATCCGCCGCGGCGCCCTCGTTCCCCGTCACGCCGGGAATAGCCGTCACTTCTCTCAGGAAATCCTCGATCTTCACCGCAACCTCTCCCCAATCAGTAAATTTTTCCGCACAGCACCACGCAGATGATGAGCAGCGCCACCGCCGCGCAGGCGTAATAATCCCGTTTTTCGCACCGGAGGACCCTCAGACGGGTGCGGCCCTCGCCGCCGTGATAGCAGCGGGCCTCCATCGCCATGGCTAAATCCCCCGCCCGGCGGAAGGCGCTGACGAACAGGGGCACAAGCAAGGGCACCATGGCCTTGGCCCGGGCGATGAGATTGCCCGATTCAAAGTCCGCGCCCCGGGCGGTTTGGGCCTTCATGATCTTATCGGCTTCCTCCAGCAGGGTAGGGATAAAGCGCAGCGCAATCGTCATCATCATCGCCAGCTCGTGGGCCGGAAAATGGATCACCCGCAGGGGCGACAGCAGCCTTTCCAGCCCGTCGGTCAGCGTCACCGGCGCGGTGGTGAGGGTGAGCAGGCTGGAGGCCAATACCAGCAGGATCAGCCGCAGGGAATAATGCACCGCCGTAATCAAGCTTTCTTTTTTGATCACGGCAAAGCCCAGATCCAGCAGCGGCGTTTCCCCCTGGAGGAAAAACAGGTTCAGAACGAACGTGAGGATCAGGATGAACCGCAGGGGCTTTAAGCCCTTGAGCATCAGCTTCACCGGCACCTTGGAAAGCCTGGCTGCCAGCGCAAGGAAGGCGATCACCGGCAGGAAGGCCAATAGATTCCGGGCTAGGAAGATCGCCACGATCACCGCGATCAGCAAAACGATCTTGACCCTTGGGTCCAGCTTATGCACCGCGCTGTCGGCGGGGTAATACTGGCCCAGGGTGATGTTACTCAGCGCCATGGGCTTTTCCCCCTTTCCACAGTGCCGTCAGGGCGTCGTAGGCCTGGTCCTCCCGGAAAATATCCGGGGGGAAGGCAAGGCCTTTTTCCCGAAGCAGCATGCCCAGCTTGCATACAGAGGGCACGTCCAGCCCCATTTTTTCCAGCCTTTCGGCGTGGCGGAAGATTTCCTCCGGGGCGCCTTCCATGGCGATGCCGCCCTTTTCCATCACCACCGCCCGGGTGGCGAACCGGGCCACGTCGTCCATGGAATGGGAGATCATCACCACGGTGTTCCCCTGCCGGTGCAATTCGGAAATCAATTGCAGCATATCCTCCCGGCTCTGCGGGTCCAATCCGGCGGCGGGCTCATCCAGCACCAATATTTCAGGCCGCATCGCCAGCACCCCGGCTACCGCCACCCGGCGCATCTGCCCGCCGGACAACTCAAAGGGGGATTTTTCGGCAATGGACTGATCCGAAAGGCCCACCTTCTCCAGCGCTTCCCGCACCCTCTCCTTGATCTCCGCTTCGGAAAGGCCCAGGTTTTTGGGGCCGAAGGCCACGTCCTTTTCCACCGATTCTTCAAACAGCTGATGCTCCGGGTACTGGAACACCAGCCCCACCGCCCGGCGCACCTCTTTTTTGTTGAAGCCCTTTTCGTGAATATCCTGCCCGTCCAGCAGCACCCGTCCTTCGGTGGGCTTCAAGAGGCCGTTGATATGCTGGGCCAGGGTGGATTTTCCGCTGCCCGTGTGGCCGATCAGGGCCAGGAATTCCCCGGGGCGGATCTCCAGGCTCACGTCTCGGATGGCGGTGGCCTGGAAGGGGCTGCCGGGCTGATAGGTGTGGGTGACGTGATCCAAGATTATCTGCACAGCCGCTCCACCTCCTCCGCCATTTCCTCCGCCGTCAGGATGCCTTCCCTCAGGGGCATACCCGCTTTGCGCAGCCGCTGGGAAAGCCGGGCCATCACCGGCGCGTCCAGCCGATAGGGGCGCAGCTTTTCCGCGTCGGCAAACACGTCCTTGGGAGAGCCGGACAGAACGATCCGCCCCTCGTGCATCACGTGCACCGTATCCGCCGCCACGGCCTCCTCCATAAAATGGGTGATCCAAATGACCGTGATGCCCTTTTCCTGGTTTAATCGCTTCACGGCGTTCAATACTTCTTTTCGGCCCTGGGGATCCAGCATGGCGGTGGATTCGTCGAAGATGATGGCCTCCGGCTCCATCGCCAGCACCCCCGCGATGGCGACCCGCTGCTTCTGCCCGCCGGAGAGCAGGTGAGGCGCCCGTTCGGCGTA
>CAJOPV010000025.1 GCA_905236495.1 uncultured Christensenellaceae bacterium | reverse complement strand
TTGATGCGAAATATGCTCGATCTCGAAATTTCTTTGATTTTTAAGAAATGCGTGAAATTTCAAAGAATTTCAAAAAAATCCCCGCGCCGCAAACAGGCGCGGGGAAACGGGGAGGGGTCACTGCACGTTTTCGGAGTAGCCGATGCCTAAAACCTCGTTGATCAACCGATGGTTCTGACCGCCGAAGTTGCCGCTTTTGTTGATCTGCTCACCCATGAGGAGCAGGGCGGTGGTGCCGCCGCCGTCCAGGTTGATGGCGATTTGACAGCCCAGCTCCTGCATTTTCTGGGCCAGCCAGATGCAGGACTGCCCGTGACCGCTGCTGCGGCCCTCCACCGTCAGGGTGATATAATGCCCCGGCTCCGCGATGCCAAAGGCGGTGCGGGGCTGGAAGGTTTCACCGAACTGCTTGGATCGGGGAGAGATTTCACCGTCCTGCACCAGGAGGGGGCCGAAGGACAGGGTATCCGTAGCCCCGGTGGCGAGGATCTCCTTGCCCGTTTTATCCCGGGTGACGAACGCCTGGGCGGAGCCGTCAGGATACAGGGCCATGATATCCAGGGGCGGATAGGTCTGGGAGGAGGCGCTCTTTTGCTTTTCAAAGAGGATTTCTCCATCCCGGATGATCAGGCCCAGGGAGCCGCCGCCGTCGGGATCGTGGGTGCGGGCCACCCGATAGATGAAATGATCGCAGTTGATGGCGAACACCAGATGATTCTGCTTGACGATATCGGCGGGGTAGAACCATTTGTTTTCCCGCCAGTTGGTGCGCAAATCGGGGGAATAGGCGGTGGGACGGAAAATCTGCTGGGGATCGGCGGTATAGATATGCGATTCATACCAGACGGTTTCTTCCTTCTTGGCGTTGGGGGCGGTCTGGCGGGTGATCTCGATGCGCAGGGTCTGGGAGGCGTAGAGCCATACCCCGGCCTCCTCATCTGCAAAGTAGAATTCTTCTTCTCCCTCCGGCAGGTATCCCGCCGCCGTCAAAGCGGGGAACAAAGGATGGACGGAAACGGCTGGTTCTTCCGGTAAAACGGCAGCCTCCGTGGGTACGGGCTCCGGGAGGGCCTCCGCAGGCGGATCCGCTTCCGCCGGGACGATCGTTTCGGGCTCCGCCGGGCTTTCCGTGGGGATCGCTTCCGCCGTCAGCACCCAGGGATCGGTCATGCTGCCGCTGCCCCCGGTCAGGGTCAGGGCGGATAAATCCACATACACCGTGGGGCGAACGCCCAGGTCGCTGTTGCCGGTGGAAATGCGCCCGATCTTGCCCTCGTCCATCACCCGCCGGTTTTCGTGGGGATAATCGGCGGAACGGGTGCGGCTCCACCAGGGGCTGTATTTGTAGCCGCCCTTCTGATACTTGAACAGATGGGGCTGATTGCGGGCCTCTTTCCAGAAGTTGGGGGCGGGGATATCAAAAATCGGCGGGTCCACCGCCACGCTGGCGTAGGGCGTGCTTTCGCAGAGCCGATCGTTATTGGAAGAAAAGCCGACGGAGGCGTCCTTCATATCATCGGAGGAAAGCAGTGTCACCTTCGCGTTATCCTCCGTGCGGATGAGGAGGGCCGCCTGCTCCGAAGGGGTAAAGGCGTCGAAAAGAAATACCTCCGTCAGGTACTTGTACAGATCGCTGCTTTCCCAGCCGGTGTAATGCTCAAAATCCCCGTGGACGGGAGCGGCAAACAGGATGTATTCGCTCAGCAGCCAGGCTTCGTCCCTTTCGCATTTCAGCACCCGCCACAGGATAGGCCGAACCGTGCCGTCCTGGTCGGTCGGATATGCGCCGAACAGCGCGTATTGATATCCGGCGGCCTTGGAATAGCCCTGGATATCCCCCGTATCCGCCTGGGCGGACAGGGGCAGCAGCAGCACCGCGATCAGCAGCAGCGCCATCAAGGATTTCTTTCCCATAGCATCCTCCGTAATCGTAAGATCGATTACGGACAGTATATCATATCGAAGGCCGGGCCACAAGTGAAGAAAGGGGGATTTTTACATTTGCCCGTTAAAAATCCTTGGGCTTGGATCTAAAGAGCAGGGCCGCCAGATACCCGAAAAAGATGGCGGCGGCAATGCCCCCGGCGGTGGCGGCTACCCCGCCGGTAAAGGCCCCGATGAGGCCTGTTTCCTGCACGGCGGCGATGGCCCCCTGGGCCAGGGCGTGCCCAAAGCCGGTGAGGGGCACGGTGGCCCCGGCAGCGGCAAAGCGAACCAACGGGCCATACAGCCCCAAAGCGCTCAGGCCTACCCCGGCGGTAATGTAGAGCACCAGGATGCGGGCGGGGGTCAGCTTGGTTTTCAGGATCAATGCTTCCCCGATGACGCAGAGCAGCCCGCCCACCAGGAACACCTTCACATACGTCAGCACCATATCATGCGCCCTCCAGACATAATAGATGAGCCACGCCGGGGATGGTTTCTCCCTGCTGATTGGTGGTGGGGGAAAGCAGCGCCCCCGTCGCCATAAACAGCACCCGTTTCCATTCCCCGGCGCGGAGCTTGGGCAGGATCAGAGCGCTCAATACCGAGGCGGAGCAGCCGCAGCCGCTGGCCCCTGCGTGGATATCGTCCTGAGGATCGAAAACGGAAAGGCCGCAGTCCATGTACCGGCCCTCGGGAATGGGCATGCCTTCCTTTTCCATCAGCTCGTGCAAAAGGTTAGCGCCCACCTGCCCCAGATCGCCGGTAATGATGCGATCGTACTCCTTGGGGGAGGTGCCTGTATCGTAAAAGTAGCGCAGCAGCGTATCCGCCGCGGCGGGGGCCATGGCGGCCCCCATATTGTTGGCGTCACTGACGCCCAAATCCACCACCCGCCCCGCCGTGCCGCTGTGCACCCGGGCTAAGCCGCCGCCCCGGCTGGAAATCAGGCAGGCACCGGCCCCGGTCACCGTCCATTGGGCGGCGGGGGTGCGCTGGTTGCCGTATTCCAGGGGGAAGCGATACTGGCGCTCGGCGGTGGCATAATGGCTGCCGGCGGCGCACAGCACGGGATCAAAGCAGCCGCCCTCCGAAAGCAAACTGCCCAGGAGCAGCGATTCCGCCATGGTGGAGCAGGCCCCGTACAGCCCTATAAAAGGGATGCCCAGCTCCCGTGCCGCCAGGGAAGCCGCCATGATCTGGTTTTCCAGATCGCCCCCCAGCAGAGCCTGCACCTGATCCGCGCTGACGCCCGCTTTATCGAGGCAGCGGACGCAGGCCTCGTGAAACATCTTTCTCTCGCCCTGCTCGTAGCTGTCCTGCCCGAATAATGGATCGGACAGTACAAGATCGAAGCTGTTCCCCAAGGGCCCCCTGCCTTCCTTGGGCCCCACCACGGCGGCGGAGGACAGGATCACGGGGCGGCTGTCAAAAAAGATCGTATAGCTCCCAACGCGATGCGGCATACGGCGCCTCCTTTACCAGCGGATAAAGTAATACAGGATGCCCACCGCCACCGAGGAAACGATGCCATAGACCAGCACCGGCCCGGCGATGGTGAAAAGCCTTGCCCCGGTCCCCATGACCCAGCCTTCGGGCTTAAATTCCATGGCGGGGGATACCATGGCGTTGGCAAAGCCCGTGATGGGCACCACCGTGCCGGCCCCGCCGTACTGGGCGACGCGGTCAAAAACGCCGATGCCGGTGAGCAGGGCTGTCAAAAATACCAGCGTCACGGAGGCCAGCGTCTGGGCCGCGGCGGCAGGCAGGCCCAGATACAGGTGGGCGATATCCGAAACCGCCTGACCCAGGACGCAGATCATACCGCCCACCCAGAAAGCCCTCAGGCACCCCAGCCCCAGCTGGGATTTGGGGGTCAGCCGATGGACCAATTGGGCATATTCTTGGATGGCGCGTTTTTTATCCGGG
>CAJOPV010000024.1 GCA_905236495.1 uncultured Christensenellaceae bacterium | reverse complement strand
TTTCTCCCGCCCTGCGGATCAGAAAACGGTAAAAATCAGCGAGCGAAGAGCTGGGTTACATAAACGAAGCCGTTTTGGTCGATACTGACGCCTATGCCAACCTTGGTCCATTGGCTGCCCAGGATGTTCTGCCGGTGGCCCGGACTGCTCATGAAAGCGGCCTCGGATTTTTCCACGGTGGCGTGGTGGGCGATGTTTTCACCCACCCCGCTGAAGGCGTAGCCGAAGGAGCGCAGCATGGCGGCGGCGTTGCCGTAGGTGGGGGATTCGTGGGCGAAATAATGGTTATCCCGCATATCCTCCGCCTTGAGCCGAGCCAGGCGGCAAAGCTCCGCATCCAGCGGCAGGGCGGAAAGAGCGTTTCTCTGCCGATCCTGGTTCAGTAAATTCCATGCTTTTTGCTCTTGCGCTGTGACGGATAATGTAGTATAATCACCCCTGCTTGCTGAAGGGGCCTTCGTGGGGGCCGCCGTGGGCGCCGGCGCGGGGGCCTTTGTGGGCGCCGCGGTCACGATGGGCACGGGGGTCGCTGCGGGCCGGGGCGTGGCCTTGGGCGCCGCTGGGATGGCGGTGCACAGGGCGGCCTGGCACAGGGAGCAGCCGGGGCAATCCCGGTCGCTGCTGCATTGGGCGCAGCCCAGGCTGCAGGTGCCGGATACGCAGTTGGTTTTCTGCCGGTAGGGCCAGCCCTTGAAGTCGAATTGAGAGGCGGGCGCTCCGTCCGCCAAGGCGGGGAAGCAGCCCAGCGTCAGGGCGCATAGGGCAAGGATACAGGCGATTCGCTTCATGTGCTTCATGTAAGGTCCTCCTTTGTTAAGGAATTGTTAAGATCCGCAATCAAATCGTAATATATTAGAAATTTCCAGTCAACGAATTTACCAGCAGGCTGCCATGGGAATGCCTGGCAGCCGGAAACGGAGGGAATGCCATGCGGCTGATCAAGTGCCCCAGGTGTGAACTGAATTACATCGCGCCGGAAGAGGGCTATTGCAAGGTATGCAAGCGGGAAATGAAGGGCGAAAAGCAGCAGGACGAGATCGAACTGTGCACCATCTGCAACGAAGCCCCCGCCCTGCCCGGCAAGGATGTGTGCCTGTTCTGCCTGAAAGAAATGAACGCGGCGGCAGATAATCGGGACGAAAGCGAGCCGGAAGGCACCACCGTGGATGAGGCCAACCTGGGCATCGACCCGGTGAGCGGGATGGATGAGATCATCCCCGAAATCGACGAGGATATCCCCGAAAGGGAATATGACGAAATCGAAAATGATCTGTCCTTGGAGGAAATGGGCGAAGACGAAGCCGAAGAGGACGAAGACGAGGAAGACGAAGAATAAGTGAACGTCTATGCGATCGGCGATCTGCACCTGCCCGGCGGGGACTGCAAGCCCATGGACGTGTTCGGCGCCCACTGGGAGGGCCACTTTGACAAGATCCGCAGGGATTGGAAAAGCAAGGTGGGCCCGGAGGACGTGGTGCTGATCCCGGGGGATATCAGCTGGGCCATGAAAATGGAAGAGGCCCTGGCGGATCTGAAGGCCATCGGGGAATTGCCGGGGCGGATCATCCTTCTGCGGGGCAACCACGATTACTGGTGGTGCGGCATCACGAAGCTTCGGGAGCTGCTGCCGCCCGGGATGTACGCGGTGCAGAACGACGCCATGCGAATGGAGGATACCGTATTCTGCGGCACCCGGGGGTGGACGCTGCCCGGCCCTGGCAGCCCGGCGGAGGATGAAAAGATCTACAGCCGGGAGCTGCAGCGGATGGAGATGAGCCTGGAAAAGGCCAAAGCCCTGGGAGGAGACAGGCTGGTGGTGATGTGCCACTATCCGCCCCTGGGGGAGGGCGGCGCGGAAACCCGGCTTTCTCAGCTGCTGGATCGGTACCGCCCGGACGATGTGGTGTATGGGCATCTCCACGGCGCATCCCTCCGGGGAGCGGTGACGGGGGAAATCCACGGCATCCGCTATCACTGCGTATCCTGCGACGGGCTGAACTTCCAGGTGTATCGGCTGCCCTGACGGGTGGGGAAGGGCCCCATCCGGGGGCGGCGCAAGGGCGGCGGCGCCCAGAAACGGCGGTTTTTTGCCGCCTTTTTTTCGTTTTGGGTCTCCAACGGGCCTGAAAGTGGGGAAAAGGGGCGGCGCGGATCGGATTCGCCCCGGATTATAAACTTTGTGTTACAATTTCCCAAAAGCGCGCCGGTCAAAAAGAAACTGAACTTTGTTAGGTGTGCATAAAAAAAGGAAAATAAAACAGTATAAATAGCTAAAAATTGCGGGAATGCAAACGGATGTTCCCGCATTTTTTGTGCGTAAAATTGGACAAAAAAGCAAAATGTGACGAAAAATAGAATAGATTATGTCGAATTTGTTTCCCAAAGAGAAAACCATCCTTTGGAAGAAGCCTTGACAAAGGGCCAAAAAGTGCCTTAAAATGGTTTTGCATTCACAGAAGTGGAGAATTTGTGGCAGATAAGGTGGTGGAAACGTGGCGGAAGAGCAAAAACCCGCCCAGGGCGACCTGACGGGCGAAAACGTGACCCCCGCCCCGGAGCAGCGCTCCGCGGACACCACCGACGATACCGGCGGCCTGCCCTTCCTGGGGTTCCTGGGCAGCTACACCCACGGCATCGACGCCAAGGGCCGCATGATCATCCCCGCCTCCTTCAGAGATCCGCTGGGCAGCCGGTTCGCCGTATGCCCCACCCCGGATTTCAAGGCCATCGCCCTGTACCCCATCCGGGCCTGGATGGACCGGCGGGATGAAATGCTGGGGCTGCTGAAAATGGATGCCAGGCTTCAGCCGCTGGTGGATCAATTCAGCAAATACAGCTTCGTGGACTGCGAATCGGACGCCCAGGGGAGGCTGCTGCTTCCTCAGAAGATCAGGGCCTGGCGGCTGGGCGACGCCAGGGAAGTGGATGTGAACGGGGCGGTGACCCACGTGCGCATCATTCCCGCCAGCGTCAGCCGGGAGCAGGATCAGCACTTTGACGAATCCTTCGGCGACGTGCTGGCCCTCATCGCCGAAATTCAAAAGAAGCAATCGTTCTAAGCGCCGGGAAAGGAGGAATAAACTGATGCAGAAAGGCAGAGTGCAGTATGCCTCCGCCGGCGTGCAGGGCATGCCGGGCATCAGGCTGAATGTGCGCAGCAACGTGCGCCTGCCCGATTCAGAGGCAGGATGCGCCGATATGCCCCTTCAGCAGCCCTTCTATGCCGGCCGCACCGCGGCGCCGCCCCGGCGGCATCTGACGGTGCCCGCCCGGGGCGCCACGATCTTCCTGTGCGCCTTAGCGGTGCTCTTTGGCGCGCTGATCCTGAACCGGGTGAGCCAAAAGGCCGCCCTGGCCCGGGACAGGAGCGCCATGGAAAGCGCCATCGCCCAAACCGTTATGGAAAACGCCGATATGGCCCTCCGGGTGGCGGAGGCGCGGGATTCCGCCCGCATCTGCTACGCGGCGGTGCAAAACCTGGGCATGATCTCTGCCAACGGGGTGGAGGCCGTGCCCGTCGTGGCCCGGGATACCCGGCCCGCACAAACGCGCCTGGCGGGGGAAGCCTCCCCCTATTCCCCGCCGGAAGGAAACATCACCGGCAGCCGGTGAAGCCACTTCGGCTGCCCGCGGGGGGAGAGGAATGCGCGGGGAAACCCTTAGAAAAAAACGGATGCTTATGATGCTGGCGGTGCTCACGCTGCTCTTCCTTTTGCTCAGCGTGCGCATCGGCAGCTTAACCCTGTTTCAGGGGGAAGCGCTGACCGCCCGGGGCGTGCGCCAATGGACCCGGGAAGGGGTGGTGGCGGCCCGGCGGGGGCAGATCCAGGATCGGAACGGAAGCGCCTTGGCCCTGTCCGCCGGGGCGTACATCGTGACGGCGAACCCCCAGCAGGTTACGGATGAGGCGGCCTTCGCCGCCGTCATGGCCCCGGCCCTGGGAGCCGATCAGGAGAGCATGACAGCAAGGCTGCAGAACAAGCGCCTGGCCTCGGTGATCTTAAAGCGCCAGGCGCCCAGGGAAACGGTGGATCGGATTCGGCTTCTGCGTCAGGATATGCCGGAATTGCTTCGGGGCGTGAGCTTTGAGGAGGACAGCCGCCGCTTTTATCCGAACGGCGCGTTCTTAAGCCAGGTGCTGGGCCTGACGAACGTGGATTCGGCGGGCCAAAGCGGGCTGGAAAGCTGGTATGAAACGCTGCTCCGGGGCAAGGCAGGGTCGCTGAAAACGGAGGTCGATGCCCGTTCCCGGCTTTTGCCGGACGGGAAAACCGCCTACGTGGCCCCGGAAAACGGCTGCACCCTGCGGCTCACGGTGGATGAAACCATCCAGGGCATCGTGGAAAAGGCCATGCGGGAATGCATCGCCGTGAACCATGCCAAATCCGTGCAGTGCATCGTCATGGATGTGAACACCGGGGCCATCCTGGCCCTGTGCATGAAGCCGGATTACGACCCCAACGCCCCGCCTCGGGACGACGTGGAGGCCCTGACGGAGCTCATGCGGATCACGGCGGTGACCGACGTGTATGAGCCCGGCTCCACCTTCAAGATGCTCACCTGCGCCGCCGCCCTGGACTGCGGCGCGGCGGCCCTCAGCGATACCTTTACCTGCACCGGCAGCATCACCGTGGACGGGGACAGGATCCGCTGCTGGAAAAACAGCCACGGACATCAGGACTTGACGGAGGCCCTGGCGAACAGCTGCAACCCTGTCTTCGTGACCCTGGCTCTCCGCATGGGCACCGATACCTTTTACAAGTATCTGCGCTCCTTCGGCCTGGGGGTGAAAACGGGCATCGACCTGCCGGGGGAAAGCGGGGGCATCCTGATCAACAGCCGGTATGTGAAGAATGTGGATCTGGCCCGGATCGGCTTTGGGCAGAGCGTGGCGGTGACGCCCCTCCAGCTCATCACCGCCGCCTGCGCGGTGGTGAACGGCGGGCGGCTGATGAAGCCCTACATCGTGCAGGAAGTGCTGGACGAAAACGGGTCCGTCATCGACCGCACCCAGCCCAAGGTGGCAGCCACCCCCATCCACGAGGAAACCAGCGCCGTGATGCGGAAGCTGCTGGAAAACGTGGTGGAAAACGGGGGCGGCAAAAACGCCGCCGTCAGCGGCTACCGCATCGGGGGCAAAACGGGCACCGCCCAGGTGTATAAGGACGGGCGAGTGGTAAGCAACGTGCACATCGGCTCCTTCCTGGGGTTCGCCCCCATCGATCAGCCCCGGTTCGCGGTGCTGGTGACGGTGAATGAGGCCCAGGTGCCGGTGGATTACGGCAGCACCACGGCGGCCCCCTTCGCCGGGCAGATCATGGAGCAGGTGCTTTCCTATCTGGGCGTGGCGACGCAGACCCCGGGGGCCACCCAGGCCCCCAAGGTGACGGTGCCGGACGTGGTGGGCATGACGGTGGCGGAAGCCCGGAAGGCATTGAGCGATCAGCAGCTGCTGTACGAAACCGACGGGGAAAGCCAGCAGGTATCCGCCCAGGCCCCGGCGGCGGGGGCGGAAATGAGCGCCGGGGGCAAAGTGATGCTCTACACCTACGAGGGCACGCCCCTGGAGGCGGTGGACCTGCTGACGGTGCCGGACGTGCGGGGCCTTTCCATGGTGGAGGCGGGCCGGGCCATCCGGGCCCGGGGCTTTGAAATGGCGGTATCCGGCAGCGGCCTGGCTGCCCGGCAGGAGCCGGCGGCGGGGGCTTACGCAAGGCTGGGGGATACCGTTCGGGTGACCTTTGAATTACCGCAGGGAACGGAGTGAGAAACGTGCTGCTATCGGCTTTGGCAAAGGAAGCGGAACAGGAAGTATTGGAGATACGAGGGGACTGCGAAATCGCCACCCTCACCATGGACAGCCGGAAGGAGACCCATCGGGGCCTCTTCTTCTGCGTGCCGGGGGCCCGGTTCGACGCCCACGGCTTCGCGCCCCAGGCGGTGAAAAACGGGGCGGATGCCTTGGTGGTGACCCATTTTCTGGATGTGGACGTGCCCCAGGTGAAGGTCAGAAACGTGCGGGGAGCCATGTCGCTGATGGCGGCGGCCTTCTTCGGGCACCCGGACCGGGAAATGAAGCTGCTGGGCGTTACCGGCACCAAGGGCAAAACCACCACCAGCTACTTGATCAAGGCCATCATGGAGGAGGCCGGCTATAAGGTGGGCCTCATCGGCACCACGGGCAACATGATCGGGAAGGAATACTTGAAAAGCGAATTCACCACCCCGGAGCCCATCGACTTTTTCCGCACCCTCAGGCAAATGCTGGACGCGGGGGTGCAGGTGGTGAGCATGGAGGTTTCGGCCCACGCCATCGCCATGGACCGGCTCAGGGGCGTGCACTTCGAGGCGGGGTGCTATACCAATCTGAGCCAGGATCATCTGGACCTTTTCGGCACCATGGAAAAGTATTTTGAATGCAAAAAATCCTTCTTCCGGCCCGAATGGATCTCCAACGCCGCCATCAACGTGGACGACGACACCAGTAAGGAAATCCTTAAGGATATTGCCGTGCCCCATTCCACCTATGGCATCTGCAACAACGCGGATATTTTTGCCCGGGATATCGAAATCACCGAAAACGGCGTCAGTTTTATTATGAAGCTGTTCGACGTGAATGAAATGCCCGTGCGGCTGCAGCTGACGGGCATGTTCAACGTCTATAACGCCCTGGCTGCCGCGGCGGTGGGGCTCATCATGGGGGTATCGCCTGAAACAGTGACGGCGGCGCTGGCAAAGGTCCGCTCCGTCCCCGGACGGGCGGAGGTGTTGGATACCGGCACGCCCTACAAGGTGATCCTGGATTATTCCCACTCCCCGGACGCCCTGGAAAATATCCTGACGGCGGTCAGGGGCTTTGCCCGGGGGCGGGTGATCTCGCTCTTTGGGTGCGGCGGCGACCGGGATCATCTGAAGCGCCCCATCATGGGGGAAATCAGCGGGCGGCTGGCGGATTATTCCATCCTCACCAGCGATAACCCCCGCACCGAAGACCCCATGGAGATACTGGCCTCCATCGAGGAAGGCATCCGGCCCACCGGCGGGCAATACACCGTCATCGAAAACCGGCGGGAGGCCATCCGCCACGCCCTGGAAATGGGCCGGGACGGGGATATCATCGTGCTGGCGGGCAAGGGCCACGAAACCTATCAGGAGATCATGGGGGTCAAGCGGCCCTTCGACGAAAAGGTGGTCGTGGCGGAATTGCTGGAGGAGATCAGGAAATAATCCCGCGCCCCGGAAAAGCAATACACGAGAGGGGAAAGTACGGACATGTTTTTGCAATGCGCGCTGGCTGCGGTGATGGCGATGGCGGTGGTGTTCCTGGTGATGCCCCAGTTTTTGCCGTACCTGAAAAAGCTCAAATTCGGGCAGACCATATACGATCTGGGCCCCAAGGCCCATCTGGCAAAGCAGGGCACCCCCAATATGGGCGGCATCGTGACGGCCCTGGCTACCGTGCTGGTGACAGCGGTGCTCACCGTCGCCGTGGGCGTGAAGGGCGGCTGGCCCTTTCAACTGGAAAACGCCCTGTGGCCCATGCTGTTCATTACCGTGGGCTGCATGGCGCTCTTCGGCTTCCCGGATGATTACATCAAAGACGTGAAAAAGGATCACGAGGGCCTCAAGCCCCGGCAGAAGCTGGTGGGGCAGATGATCGTGGGGCTGATCTTTTCGCTGTATTGCTTCTTTTATGTGGGCAGCGACGTGGTGATCCCCTTTACGGACAAAACCTGGGATCTGGGCCTGTTCTATATTCCCGTTATGACGGTGCTGGTGATGTTCATTACCAACAGCGCCAATTTGCAGGATGGGGTGGATGGCATCCTTTCCTCGGTGACGGTGATCGGCATGGGGGCCTTCGGCCTCATCGCGCTGTTTTTGGGAGCCAGCCAAAATGGGGATACCCTGTGGCTGTTCCCGGTAACGGATACCCGGGCCTGGTTCCTGCCCATCGCCTATCTGTGCTTCGCTTTGGCGGGGGCCAGCATCGGCTTCCTTCGGTATAACCGGCACCCCGCCAAGATCTTCATGGGGGATACGGGCAGCATGTTCATCGGAGGCGCCATGGCGGGGGCCGCCATGCTGCTCAAGTGCCAGTTCCTCCTGATCCCCATTTGCTTTACCTGCATTATGAGCTCCGTTTCCGTGATGCTGCAGACCGGGTACTTCAAATACACCCGGAAAAAGACGGGCACCGGGAAGCGCATTTTCAAAATGGCCCCGCTGCACCATCATTTCGAGCTTTCCGGCATGAAGGAAAACCAGATCGTGCTCATGTACGCGGCGGTGACGCTGGCGCTGAGCCTGATCGCCGTATGGAGCCTGCATAAACTGTATTGATCTTTCCTGGAGGTGCCGATATGAACAGCGACCTGTATTACGGAAGGAAGGCCCGCCGGCAGCATTACGCCGCCGAGGGAGGCGAAAGCCCCTTCGCGGGAAAAAAGACGCTGATCGTGGGCATGGCCCGCAGCGGCGTGGCCCTGGCAAAGCTGCTGCACCGGGAGGGGGCTCATGTAACGGTCAGCGACCAGAAGCCCTGGGAGGCCTTTGGGGATCAGCTGGATGAAATCAGGGAGCTTCCTCTGCGCTTTTGCCTGGGGGAGGACGGCCTGGATGCCTTGAAGGGCCAGGATCTGCTGATCATCAGCCCCGGGGTGCCCATCGACGCCCCCATCGTGAAGGCGGCGAAGGAGCGGGGCATTCCCGTATCCGGGGAATTGGAGATCGCTTCCCGCATCGCCAAGGGCCAGATGGTTGCGGTGACGGGCACCAACGGGAAAACCACCACGGTATCCCTGCTTGGGGCCATTTTTACCGCCGCCGGGAAGATCGCCAGGGTGTGCGGAAACATTGGCTATCCCCTGTCCGCCGCCGCCATGGAAAGCCGGTGGGACGATGTGATCGTGGCGGAGGTATCCAGCTTTCAATTGGAAACCACCGATACCTTCCATCCCCTCACCGCGGCGGTGCTGAACGTGACGGAGGATCATCTGAACCGCCACGGCACCATGGAGGTCTATACGGGCTTAAAGCGCCACATCTTTGACGCCCAGACGGAAAAGGATTACGCCGTGCTGAATTATGACGATGCCGCCTGCCGGGCCATGGCGGAGGGGCTCCGAGGCCGGGTGCTGTTCTTTTCCAGGCTGCAGGATGTGGAGCAGGGGGCTTTCGTTCGGGATGGGCAGGTGGTGCTGCGTTTGGGCGGCGAGGAAAAAACGGTATGCGCGGTGGAGGAGATCCGCATTCCCGGGCCCCATAACCTGGAAAATGCCCTGGCTGCCGCCGCCATCGCCGCCTCCCGGGGGGTGCCCGCCCCGGTGATCCGCCACGCCCTGCGTACCTTCCCGGGGGTGGAGCACCGCATCGAATTCGTCCGGGAGCTGGAGGGCGTGCGCTACATCAACGACAGCAAGGGCACCAACGTGGATTCCACCATCAAGGCGGTGCAGTCCATGAAGGCCCCCACCGCCCTGATCCTGGGGGGCTATGATAAGCACGTGTCCTTCGATCCCCTGGCGGAGGAGATCGCAAAGACCCCGCTGATCCAAAACTGCGTGCTCATCGGCGTTACGGCGGGGCAGATCGAAGCAGCCCTGAAAAAGGCCGGCTATGCTGCCGTTCATCACGCCGCCACGCTTCAGGAGGCGGTGGAAACGTGCCGGAAGCTGTCCCGGCCCGGGGGCAGCGTGCTCCTGTCGCCCGCCTGCGCCAGCTTTGATATGTTCAGCGATTACGAGCAGCGGGGACGGATATTCAAGGAGATCGTGAATAAACTGGTCTGATATCGGATTCAATAGATACGGCGGAAAGGCGCATGAGGATGCGCCTTTTCTTTTTCCAATCCATTCAATAGGAGGCGCGCCATGCTGACCGTTCTTCGCCGATCCAAGCCCAAGCCGGTGGATAAATCGCTGCTTACGATCATGGTACTGCTGATGATGTTCGGGCTTTTGACGCTGTTCAGCGCCACGTATTACAAGGCGTTGGAGACGGGGAACCCCTGGGATCAGGTGCTGAAGCAGCTCTTCGGGGCGGCGGTGGGGGCCGCCGCTATGACAGTGACCTGCCGGGTGCCCTATACCTTCTGGAGGCGGCGCCGGGTGGTGCTCACGGCAGTGGGGGT
>CAJOPV010000023.1 GCA_905236495.1 uncultured Christensenellaceae bacterium | reverse complement strand
GGGCGGAGACCGGGGCGCGGCCCTGGCCCAAAGGCTGGATATGCCTCTGACCGCCCTTTCCCTGTCCGCCCATGAGCCGCTGGTGACCGCCATCATCAACGATATGGGCGGGGAGGATATTTTCGCCCAGCAGATACTGGGCGTAGGGCAAAAAGGGGATACGCTGCTGGCGATCTCCACCTCCGGCAGCAGCGAAAACATTCTGCGGGCCATCGTGATGGCCCGGGCGCTGGATATGAAGGTGATCGGCCTGACGGGGAAGGATGGCGGCAAAATGGCGAGCCTGTGCGACGTGACGGTGCGGGCCCCGGCGACGGAAACCTATCAGGTTCAGGAATATCACCTGCCTATTTATCACTGCTGGTGCCTGATGCTGGAGGAGCGCTTCTTCGGCAAAAATCCATAACGGAGGATGAAAACGGATGCGGGAAAAGCAGCCCTTGCTGAATACCCGGGTGAATGACCTGAGCTGCCGGGAGGCGGCGGAGGTGATCGAGGGCATGATCCGGGAGGGGAAAAAGGGGTACGTGGTGGAAGTGAACGCCGACGTGGTGATGCAGATGGAAAAAGATGCGGAGCTGCGCCGGATCTCGGAGGAAGCGGACCTGACCCTGACAGACGGGACGCCCCTCGTCTGGATTTCCCGCCTGACGGGCCATCCCGTCAGGGAGCGGGCCTCGGGCAGCGACCTGGCCCTGCTTTTGTGCCAGGGCTCGGCGGAGAAGGGATACAGCCTGTTCATTTTGGGCGGCGGGCCGGGGGTGGCGGAGCGGGCCCGGGCAAACCTGGAGGAGCGATACCCCGGCGTCCGGGTGGCGGGGGTGTATGCCCCGCCCCTGGGCTTTGAGGAGGATGAAGCCGAGGCGGAAAAGGTTTGCCGAACGGTATCCGCCGCCAAGCCGGACGCGGTGCTGGTGTGCCTGGGCTGCCCCAAGCAGGAAAAATGGATCGCCCGGAACATGCAGAAGGTGGATGCCAAGGTGTTCCTGTGCGCCGGGGCCACGGTGGATTTTATGGCGGGCACGGTGAAGCGGGCCCCCCGCTGGATGCGGAAAGCGGGCCTGGAATGGTTCTACCGGTTTTTGAAGGAGCCCCGGCGGCTTTTCAAACGGTATTTCATCGACGATATAAAGGTATTTCGGCTCATGTTCAAATACCGCTGACGGGAGGAAGAAGGATGCGGCTGGGCATTGTGTGCACCATGATCAACGGCTTTGGCAGGAAGGGCTTTTATAACAGCCAGGAGGTGGGATTGGGCCGGGCGCTGGCGGCCCGGGGCCACAGCGTGCATATCTATAAGGGCGTAGCCCGGGAGGAAAAGGCGGAGACCCTGACGGTGGGGGAAGGCGTACGGATCCAGTACATCCCCATGGGGGCCCTGGGGCCTCACGGTTACCTGCCCGTCTCCTATCTGGATGAAGCGCTGGATGGGATAATGTGCTTCTGCGATCAGCAGCAGTTCATTCCCCATCTGTATAACTTCTGCAAAAAGCACGGCATCGTGTTCGTGCCTTACGTGGGCACGGCCCACAGCCTGCATGAAAACCTGCGGGGAAGGATCATGGATTTTCTCTTTTCCCTGGGTACCCTGCGGCTGTATAAAAAGCTTCCGACGCTGGCAAAGACGAAGGCGGCGGAGGAGGAGATCCGTTCCCTGGGAGCCCGGGACGTGACGGTGGCCCCGGTAGGGCTGGATCGGGCTGCCCTGCACCCCGATTTTGAGAAGGCGGACAGGGCGGAATTGAAGCGGGCCTGGGGGTTTTTGCCCTGCGATCGGGTGATTTTGAACGTATCCCGGCTGGACCCGGAAAAGCGGACGCTGGATCTTGCGGATATTTTTGCTTCCGTCCATGACGCGGCCCCGGATTTCCGGCTGCTCATCGTGGGGGAGGGAGAATTAAAAGAGGCCCTGGAGCAGAAGATCGCTGCCCTGGGCCTGGGGGACGCGGTGCGCCTCATTCCCCGGGTGCCCTATGAAAAGATGTGGGAGCTTTATACCCTGTCGGATTATTACGTGAACCTGAACCGGGGGGAAATCTTCGGCATGGCGGTGATGGAGGCGGTGTATTACCGCTGCTCCGTGGCTGCCAGCCGGGCCCTGGGCCCCGAAACCACCCTGAAGGGCATGGCGGGGCATACCCTGTGCGATACGGACGGGGAGGTGGCTTCCTGGCTGCTGAAGCCGTATCCCTCCCCGGAGGCGCTTCGGGAAAGCGGCGAAAAAATGATCCGGGATTTTTCCTGGGATCGGTGCGCCGGGGCGTTCCTCGCCCTGGTGGAAAAAGGGGGTAGAACGGGGAACGAATAAAAAACAGCCTTTTTTTTGCGCTTTAACCTGCATGGAGTGGTTATTTGCCCGGAAATCTGTTATAATGGAAGCGGCTCATTGGGAAGCGGCGGAACAAAGGAGCGCGGACATGAAAAGTAAAGGCGGACGCGGGAGCTTGTGGCGGCGGCTGGCGGCGGTGCTGACCGGTCTGATGCTGCTGCCCTTTTTCGCAGCGGCGGAAGAATATACGGAAAACCAATGGAACTTTGTGGATGGGGAAATGGACATAAGCGCCGGTATCCCCGCCGACGCGGAGGGGGTATTGGCGGATATCGCTGCGTCCGGGAAGCTCCGGGTGGGCACCGATCCCTACTACCCGCCCCAGGAATTTATTGATCCCTCCCTGGCGGGGCAGGAGCGCTACGTGGGGGCCGATATGGAGCTGGCCCGGCTCATTGCCCAGAGGATGGGGGTGGAGCTGGAGATCGTGGAGCTGGATTTTTCGGACATCCTTTCCAACCTGGGCGAGGGGAAGTGCGACCTGGTGATATCCGCCCTGGCGTATTTGCCCTCCCGGGCCAGCCAGGCCACCTTATCCAAGGGATATTTTTACACCATGAACACCTCCGGCACCGGCATGCTGATTCGCACGGAGGACGCGGAATTGATCGTCACGGTGGCCGACCTTTCCCGGCGGGATATTGCGGCCCAGCGGGGTTCCCTGCAGGAAAACCAGGTGGCGGAATACGTGCAGTCCTACCGCCAGTTTATGCGTCTGCCCGACTTGCAGGACGTGTTTGACGCGGTGGCGGAGGGCACGGCGGACGCCGGCGCGGTGGATACGGAAGCCGCGGCGGCCTATATCCAGAATAACCCGGACTGCGCCTTGACCATGGCCCGGGGAATCCGCTTCACCTTAGACGAACAGTTTGACGGCGACCGGGTGGCGGCGAAAAAGGGCGAGACGCAATTGATCTATTTCGTCAACGGCGTCATCAGCGAGGTGCTGGAAGGCGGGCTGTACCTGCAATGGTACGCAGACGCCGCCGCCTACGCGGCGCGGCTGGGCCTGTAACGATTGCCGAAAGGAGGACGGGCAGGCGTGAAAAAGTGGAAAACCTATCACCTGATTGTATTCATCGTGCTGTGCATCGCGCTGAATTACGGCGGCAAGCTGCTGGCGGTATCGCTGCAATTGCCCCTGTGGCTGGATTCCTTCGGCACGGTGCTGTGCGCCTACGTGGCGGGGCCCGTATGCGGCGCCATCGTGGGGCTGACGGGCAATCTGATGTACGGGCTGGAAAAGCACCTGTCCGTGATTTACGCCTTAACCAGCGTGATCCTGGGCGTGATCGTGGGCCTGGTGGCAAAAAAGAAAATGCTCAATACCCTGATGGGGGCCATGACGGTGAGCGTGATGGCGGCGCTGGCAGCCATCGCGGTTTCCACCCCCCTGAACATCCTCTTTTACGGGGGCAGCACCGGCAACGTCTGGGGCGACGGGGTGATCGGCTTTTATACCGAGCTGGGCTGGCCCGTGCTGCTGGCGGATCTGCTGGGGCAGTTCTATATCGATTTCCTGGATAAATTTTTGACGCTGCTTTTGCTGTATTTCTCCCTGCGCCTGATCCACGCCCGGCAGAAGCGGAAAAACAAAAAAGGGGCCCAGGCGGTCAAAGCCGCTGCGCTGGCCCTGATGCTGGCGCTGGCCCTGGCTCCCGTTCCCGTCCGGGCGGAGGAGCAGACGGATTACAACGATTACGTGCAGACCGTGTATGCCAGCAAAAACGGCCTGCCCTGCGGCGAGGCCAACGATATCGCCCAGACCAACGACGGCATCCTCTGGATCGGCACCTACGCCGGGCTGTACCGCTACAACGGGCGGGAATTCCGCTGGATGGATAGCTATGAATCCGTCCGCAATGTGAACTGCCTGTACGTGGATGAGGAAGGCAGGCTGTGGATCGGCACCAACGACAACGGCCTGTCCATCGCCATCAATGAAAAGATCGCCAACGTGGTGGATGTAAGCCGGGGCCTGCCCTCCAATTCGGTGCGCTGCATCATCCAAAGCGCCGACGGCCTGTATTACATCGGCACCAGCGGCAGCATGCAGATCCTGACGCTGAACGGCGGCCTGAAAAAAATGAACACCCTGTGGGAAATCAATTACGCCGATCATATCGCCGCCGATGAAACGGGGCTGGTGGCGGCGGTCACCAACAACGGGCGGCTGTTCCTGGTGGAGAAGGGGCAGATCCTTTCCTCCCTCCAGGTGACGGACGGCGGCGATATTTTCAAATCCTGCGTGTTTGACCGGGAAGGACGCTTGCTTGCGGGCACCACGGGCAGCCGGCTCATTACCTACGACGTATCGAAGGGACGGTTTGAAAAAATCGCCGAGCGCGCATGCGAAAGCCTGAACAGCATCAACGATCTCCAGTTCCTGGACAGCGGGGAGCTGTTCATCACTGCGGATAACGGCGTTGGGTATCTGGATCGGGAGAAAGGCTTCCACAGCGTGAACACCAATGATTTCAATAATTCCATCGATAATATGCAGCTGGATTTCCAGGGCAATTTCTGGTTCGCCTCCTCCCGGCTGGGGCTGCTGCGCATGGCGCCGTCCCCTTTCCGGGACGTTTATACCACCATCGGCATGAGCAGCCGGGTGGTGAACACCGTGGCCTTCTGGCAGGGGGAATACTATTTCGGCACCGATAAGGGCCTGGACGTGGTGGACCGGGACTGCAGAACCAGGGTCGAAAACGAGCTGACCAGGCAGCTTTCCGGGGTGCGCATCCGCTGCATGATGGCGGACAGCCGGGATCATCTGTGGATCTGCACCTACGGCAGCGGACTCATCGAAGCGGAGCCCGACGGCACGCAGCATGTTTATAACAGCGATAACGGCTCCTTCGGCAACCGATCCCGGGTGGTTTCGGAGCTTAGCGACGGCACGGTGCTGGCGGCGGGGGATACGGGCATCAGCTACATTCGGGATCATCAAATCATCCGCACCATCGGCTATGCCGACGGGCTCATCAATTCCATGATCCTCACCGTCACCGAGATGCCGGACGGAAAGATCCTGGCAGGCACGGACGGGGACGGCATCGCCGTGCTCGCCGACGGGCAGGTGGAAAGGATGCTCACCCGGGCGGACGGGCTGAGCAGCGAGGTGATCCTGCGCACGGTGCGGGATGAAAAGAACGACGGGGTGTTCATCGTTACCAGCAACGGCCTGTGCTACCTGGACGCCGAAAGAAAGATCCGCACCCTGGATAACTTCCCCTACTTTAATAACTACGACGTGTGGGAGAAGGATCAGGATACCATCTTCGTCATGAGCAGCGCGGGCATTTACGTGGTGGATCGGGATGAGCTTTTGTCCGATTCGGACAGCATCAGCTATGATCTCATGGATTCCCGCCGAGGGCTCAACAGCGCGCTCACCGCTAATTCCTGGAACTACTATGACGGGGAAGGGAACCTGTTTTTGCCCTGCGATACGGGGGTATTCGTGCTGAATACCCAGCGCTACGCTTCCTCCACCCGGTCCTACCGGCTGACGGTCTCCTCCGTGCGGCTGGACGGGGCGGCCTACCAGATCGAGCGCAGCGCGCCTATCCAGGTGGGCAGGAACGTGAGCAAGATCGAACTGACCCCGGAAATCATCAATTACACCATTCAGGACCCCTTCGTGGGCTTTTACCTGGAGGGCTTTGAAAGCGGCTTTACGGTACTGCCCCAGACCAGCATCAGCGCCATCGTCTATACCAACGTGCCCCCGGGGGAATATACCTTCCACCTGGCGGTCATGGATACCAACGGGCAGGATATCCTGGGCGAGCGCGCCTATCGGATCGTGAAGGCGGAAGAAATCTACGATAAGCCCTGGTTCAAGGTATATGTGCTGGGGGTGCCCTTCATCGCCGTGGCGTGGCTGACCTGGTTTCTGGTGGAAAGGCAGATGCAGCGCACCCTGGAGCGCCAGGAAAAGGAACTGGCCCTGGCAAAGCAGCAGATCCAGATGGGCAATGAAACCATTTTCGCCATCGCCAAGGCCGTTGACGCCAAGGACGTGCGCACGGCGGAGCATTCCCGCCGGGTCAGCGAATACAGCGTGCTCATCGCCCGGGAGCTGGGCCTGAGCGAGGAGGAATGCGAAAGCCTGCGCAAGGCCGCCCGCATGCATGATATCGGTAAGATCGGCGTGCCGGACAGCATCCTCAATAAGCCCGCCCGCCTCACCGACGAGGAATACGGCGTTATGAAATCCCACACCACCAAAGGCGCGGAGATCCTCAAGGATTTCACCCTCATCGATCACGTGGTGGAGGGGGCCAAATATCACCACGAGCGCTACGACGGCAGGGGATATCCGGAGGGCCTGAAAGGGGAGGAAATCCCCCTCTACGGGCGGATCATCGGGGTGGCGGACGCCTTCGACGCCATGACCGCCAACCGCGTGTATCGCAAGCAGATGGATTTTGATTACGTGCTGAATGAAATGCGTTCCGGGCGGGGCACTCAGTTCGATCCCCGGGTGGTGGATGCCATGCTGAAGCTCATTGACAGCGGCGTCATCGATATCAACCGGATTTACGGCGAGCAGCCGAACGCGCCAAAGGCGGAACAGGAGGCGGGCCATGAAACGGTATAACCTGACGGCGGCGGCGACGGCCCTGGCGGTGCTGGCCCTGTTCGCGGCGGCGAATTTCACCTGGGGCGCGTCCCCGGTCAAGGACGTCATCAAGGTGGGCTTCCTCTACGAAAACGACGAAAGCACCCCTTACACCTATAATTTCGCCCTGGCCCAGCGGGCCCTGGAAAACCAGTACCCGGACCGGGTGGAAACCATCGTTAAAAGCAACGTGCTTGCCACTGAGACGGAGGAGCCCCTCCGGGAAATGGCGCGGAAGGGCTGCGCCGTCATCTTCACCAATACGGACAGCAACCAGGTGATGCAGGCGGCGAAGGATTTCCCGGCGGTGCAGTTTTGCCAGGAAAGCTACGCCGATCTTTCCACGGCGGATGCGCCGGAGAATTATCACACCTTCAACGGCAAAATCTATCAGGGCTGGTACGTCAGCGGCATCGCCGCGGGCATGAAGCTCAAGGAAATGCTGGACGCGGGGGAGATCACCGCCGATCAGGCGCTGGTGGGCTTCGTTTCGTCCTATCCCACGGCGGAGGCAATATCGGGCTATACGGCGTTTTTGCTGGGCGTCAGGTCCGTGGCGAAGGACGCCAGGATGCTGGTAAAGTATTCCCACACCGGCAGCAGCTACAGCCAGGAAAAGGCCTGCGCCAAAGAATTGATCGATATGGGCTGCATTGTGATCTCCCAGCATACCCACACCATCGGCCCCGCCGTGGCCTGCGAGGAGGCGTCGGAAAGCCGGAAGGTGTTCCACGTGGGATATAACCAGAGCATGCTGGACGTGGCCCCCACCACGGCCCTCATCAGCACCCGGGTCAACTGGACCCCCTATGTGGTGCAGGCGGTGGAAGCGGTGCTGGCGGGCAAGCGCATCGAGCAGGCGGTGGACGGCGACGTGCGGGGCAACGACGTGGGCGCCGGGTTTGAAAAGGGCTGGGTGGAAATGCTGGATCTCAACACCCTCATTGCGGCGGAGGGCACCCAGGAGCAGGTGAACCGGGCCATCGCCGCCTTCAAGAAGGGCAGCCTGGACGTGTTCCGGGGGGACTATATCGGCGTGGACCCCGAAAACTCCACCGACGTCTATGACCTGTCGGCGGGCTATATGGAAAATCAGCAGTCCTCCGCGCCTACGTTTCATTACGTGCTGCGGGACGTGATCGCTATCGTGCGCTGACCGGGACGCGGAAAGGATTTCCAATCGGATCGCGCATGCCGATCCCCCTCCTTTGCCATGCTAATGCTGTTTGGCAAAGGGGGGATTTTTTTGAGCTGGATATTGCTCGCGGTGCAGCTCACGGTGACGGTGATCATGGGCGTGTATTTTTTCAGGCAATTGCGCGCCCAGCGGCAAAGCCCCGCCCCGTCCCGGCGGGAGAACGCCGTGGAAATGGAAAAGCTGCGCAGGATGCGGGCCGTTTCCCTGACGGAACCCTTGGCGGAGCATGTGCGGCCAAGGACGTTTCGGGATATCGTGGGCCAGGAGGAGGGCATCCGGGCCCTGCAGGCCATTTTGTTTGGGAAGAATCCCCAGCACGTATTGATTTACGGGCCGCCGGGCGTGGGAAAGACCTGCGCGGCCCGATTGACCCTGGAGGCGGCGAAGGACAGCCCGGGCACGCCCTTCCGCCAGGATGCGCCATTTATTGAAATGGACGCTACCTGCGTTCGGTTTGACGAAAGGTCCATCGCCGATCCCCTCATCGGCTCGGTGCACGATCCCATTTACCAGGGGGCGGGGCCGCTGGGGGTGCAGGGGGTGCCCCAGCCCAAGCCGGGGGCGGTGACGAGGGCCCACGGGGGCGTTTTGTTCCTGGATGAGATCGGGGAGCTGCACCCCATTCAGATGAATAAGCTTTTGAAGGTGCTGGAGGATCGGAAGGTGCGCTTTGAATCCGCCTACTATCACCCGGAGGACACCGCCACCCCCCGATACGTTCACGAGGTATTCAAAAACGGGCTGCCGGCGGATTTCCGCCTGGTGGGGGCCACCACCCGCAGCCCGGAGGAAATATCCCCCGCCCTGCGCTCCCGGTGCATGGAGGTGTTCTTCCGCGCCCTGGAGCCGGAGGAGATCAGCCGCATCGCCTATGAGGCGGCGAAGCGGGCGGGCTTTCCCATGGATTCGGAAACGGCGGAGCTGACGGGCCAGTACGCTTCCTGCGGGCGGGACGCGGTGAACATGGTGCAGATGGCTTCCGGCGCGGCCCAGCTGGAGGGGAGAAAGGCCATTGCCCGGCAGGATATGGAATGGGTGGTGACCTCGGGCCACTATGCCCGCAGGCCGGATGGAAAATGCGCCCTGGACAGCCGGGTGGGGGCGGTGCACGGCCTGGCGGTGCACGGCAGCCACCAGGGGGCCGTCATGGAGATCGAGGCCGCGGCCCAGCCCGGGAAGGGCCGTGTGACGGTGACGGGCATCGTGGAAAAAGAGGAGATCGGCGGCGGCAGCCATACCCTGGTCCGCGCCTCCACCGCCCGGGCTTCGGCGGAAAACGTGGAAACGGTGCTGCGCCGGATGGGGTATCTGGACGGGCATACGGACGTGCACATCAATTTTCCCGGGGGCATGCCCGTGGACGGGCCTTCCGCCGGGATCGCCATGACCGTGGCGGCGGTGAGCGCCCTGACGGGCAGGCCTGTGGATGGGCAAGCGGCCTGCACCGGGGAAATCAGCGTGCAGGGCGCCGTCAAGCCCGTGGGCGGCGTGCCCGAAAAGATCCGGGCGGCGAAGCGGGGCGGATTGACCCGGGTGCTCGTTCCCAAGGAGAACGGCATGGAACGCTTCCGGGAGGAAGGCATCCGGGTGATCCTGATAGAACGGGCGGAGGAAGCGCTGGAGCAGATGCTGCTGCCTGCCGCCGCTGCCGATCAGCCCGTCCCGGCTTCCGCCCCCGCCCGGCTGCCCCTGGCGGCGGCAGGGGCGCAGGCGCCGGGTTAAGGTTGCAATTTGCGTCCCGATCCGATATAATGATGTTTCGCCGGGGATCGGCCCGGCAGGCAGAAACGATGGCGATTTCAGGTGATACGATGCCAAGAAAGAAAGCAAAGCAAATCATGCGTCTGCCCCTGATCCCCCTCAGGGGCCTGATGGTGTTTCCCCATATGGTGCTGCATTTTGACGTGGGCAGGCAAAAAAGCGTCGCCGCCCTGGAGCAGGCCATGATGGAGGATCAGCGGGTGTTTCTGGTGGCCCAGCGGGACGGGGAAACGGAAGACCCGGGAATGGAGGACCTGTGCCGGGTGGGCACGGTGGCCCTGATCAAGCAGGTTCTGAACCTGCCGGGGGATACCATAAGGGTGCTGGTGGAGGGCCAGGCCCGGGCCGTTTTGCGCGCCGTGACCCAGGAGGAGCCTTACTGGCTGTCTCAGGTGGAGGTGCCGCCTCAGGATGCCCGGGAAACCCCGGAGATCGAGGCCCTGGTGCGCACCACCCAGGAGCTGTTTGACGAGTATGCCCGGGCCTCTCTTCGCGTGTCGGGAGAGACCCAGCACTCCGTTTCCGAGGTGGATCGGCCCGATCAGCTGGCGGATATCATTGCCGCCAACGTGCTGACCCGGGTGGAGGATCGGCAGGCCATCCTGGAGGAGATCGACGTGGAAGCCCGGCTGGAGGCCCTGTGCGAAATATTGATCCGGGAAACCCAGCTGGCAGACATTGAAAAGCAGGTGCAGAGCCGCCTGAAAAAACAGATCGATAAAAACCAGAAGGATTATTACCTTCGGGAGCAGATCAAGGCCATTCAGGAGGAGCTGGGGGATAAGGACGCCACGGACGTGGAGGACCTGCGCCGCCGCCTTTCCGAAACGCCCCTCAACGACGAGGCCCGGGAAAAGGCGGAAAAGGAGCTGGACCGGCTGTCCCGTATGGCTCCCGGCACCCCGGAGATCGGCGTCAGCCGCACCTGGGTGGAATGGATCCTGGATCTGCCCTGGGGAAAATATACCCCGGATAACCTGGACCTTCGCCGGGCCCGCCGCATCCTGGACGAGGATCACTACGGCCTGGAAAAGGTGAAGGAACGGGTGATCGAATACCTGGCGGTGCGAAGGATGAAGGAAATGAACACCCAGGACGGGGCCCTGAAGGGGCCTATCCTGTGCTTCGTAGGCCCGCCGGGGGTGGGCAAGACCAGCATCGTCCGGGGCATCGCCAAGGCCGTGGGCCGTACGTTCGTGCAGATGAGCCTGGGCGGCGTGCGGGACGAAGCGGAGATCCGAGGCCACCGGCGCACCTACGTGGGGGCCATCCCGGGCCGCATCATTGCGGGCATGAAGCAGGCGGGCACCATGAACCCGGTGTTCCTGTTTGATGAGATCGATAAGATGAGCCACGATTTCCGGGGCGATCCCGCCTCCGCCATGCTGGAGGTATTGGACGGGGAGCAGAACGACGCCTTCCGGGATCATTACATGGAGCTGCCCTTCGACCTTTCCAAGGTGATGTTCATCACCACCGCCAACGCCATGGATACCATCCCCGGGCCGCTGCTGGACCGCATGGAGATCATCGAGGTGCCCAGCTATACCGAGGAAGAAAAGCTGCAGATCGCCAAGCGGCATTTGCTGCCAAAGGAAGTGAAGGAGCACGGGCTGATAGCAAAATCGGTGAAGCTGTCCGACGCCGCCATGCGAAAGGTGATCGAAAACTACACCCGGGAGGCGGGGGTCCGCACGCTGGACCGCACCATCGCCCGGATCGTGCGCAAGGCGGCGGTGGAGATGCTGGATGAGGACAAGCAAACCGTGACCGTCACCCCTCAGGTGGTGGAAAAATACCTGGGCGCGCCCCGCTTTATCCGGGAAGCGCCGGAAAAGGAGCCCCGGGTGGGCGTGGTGAACGGCCTGGCCTATACCACCGTAGGCGGCGAAACCCTGGCGGTGGAATGCGCCACCATGCAGGGCTCGGGCCAGGTGCAGCTGACGGGCCAATTGGGCGATGTGATGAAGGAAAGCGCCCGGGCCGCCCTCTCCTGGGTGCGGGCCCACAGCGACGAATTCGGGCTGGATAAAGATTTCCACAAGGAACTGGATATCCACATCCACGTGCCGGAAGGCGCGGTGCCCAAGGACGGGCCCTCCGCCGGGGTCACCATGACCACGGCCCTGGTATCCGCCCTGACGGGCCGGAAGGTGCGCCAGGACGTGGCGATGACCGGCGAAATCACCCTTCGGGGCCGGGTGCTGCCCATCGGCGGGGTGAAGGAAAAGCTGCTGGCGGCTTACCGGGCGGGGATCAAGACCATCATCCTGCCCCTGGAAAACAAAAAGGACCTGGAGGACGTGCCCGCCCACGTGCTCAGCCAGTTCAGGATCGTGACGGCGGAGAATATCGAAGATGTACTGAAAGTGGCGCTGATCTGAGAGAGGAAGGAGAAGGCGGGAGGCATCGCAGCCTCGCCCTTCGGGTTTAAGACCGCTTCCCCTTTTCTCTTTTCTCTGCGCTTTACACCGTACGCAAGAAAGCAGGAAACTATGGAAATCAAATCCGCCGAATTCGTTACCAGCATGAGCGCTTATGCCCCTCCGGCCCAGGCCCTGCCCCAGATCGCGGTGGCGGGGAAGAGCAACGTGGGCAAATCCAGCCTCATCAATTGTCTGTGCCGCCGGAAGGCCCTGGCGAAAACCAGCGCCACCCCGGGCAAGACCCGTCTCATCAATCTGTTCCTATTAAACGGCAGTTTTCATCTGGTGGATTTGCCGGGGTACGGCTTCGCCAAGGTGGATAAGCGGGAAAAGCTGCGCTGGGGCGAAATGATGGAAGGGTACTTCCGAAAAACGGAAAAACTGAAGCTGACGCTGCATCTGGTGGATATCCGCCACGAGCCCACAGCGGACGATATCCAGATGAACGCCTTCCTTCGGCAGACGAATCAACCCTTCCTGGTGGTGGCGACCAAGGCGGATAAAATTTCCCGGGGGGCCCGGATGAAGCAGCTGGCCCCCATCTGCCGGCAGATGCAGGTGCAGCCCTGGCAGGTGATCTGCTTTTCCTCCGAAACGGGGGACGGGCGAATTCAGCTGCTGGAAGCGCTGGAAAAGGCCCTTGCCGAACAGGAAAACACAGAAAACACAGCGGGGACGCCGGAATAGGGCGTCCCTTTTTTTGACAAACGCGGGGGATCATGCTATAATCAACGAAAGAACCTGAAATCCCCGTGGAAGAAGGTGGATGCGATTGATCCGCGTTGAAATTTTGGAACAGAACAAACAGGCCATGCGGCCCTTTGTGAAGCTGCCCTTCGCGCTGTATAAGAACGACCCCAACTGGGTGCCCCCCCTCATCGGCAGGCAGCTGAAAACCCTGTGCAACAAAAAGGCGGGCCCCCGGCGCTTTTTCCTGGTCTATGACGGGGAGACCCCGGTAGCCCGGGTGATGGCGGGCATCGACCAGCGCCTCAACGAGCGCCTGGGGATCAAACAGGGCTATATCGGCCTGTTTGAATCCGCCCAGAAAATGGATTACGCCCGGTCCGCCCTGGACGCCGCCTGCGCCTACCTCCGGGAAGAGGGCATGGAAACGGTGATGGGCCCCTCCGCCGGGGGCATCGAGCTGTTCACCAAGGGGCTGCTGGCAGAGGGCTTCGACGGCGCGCCGGTGCTGCTCAACGCCTATAACCCGCCCTACTACGCCGAGTATTTTGAGAAGTGCGGCTTCCGAAAGCATCGGGATCATTACGCCTACTTCGTCCGCATGGACGAGATCGAAGGCCGGGGGCTGGAGGAGATCGTGCCCCGGGTGAAGCAGCGGTTCGGCTTCCGGGTGGAGCATATCACCATCCGCAAGGATAACCAGGATCAGGTGGTGAAGGACGCGGTGCGGGTGATCCGGGAGGCGTTCCCGCCGGAGTGGGAAATGATCGTGCCCACCTATGAGGATATCGCCCGGGAAGTGAAAAACATAAAGACCATTTACCGCCCGGAAATGACCGTCATGGCCTTCGCGGAAAACCGGCCCATCGGCCTGGTGATGGCCTTCCCGGATTACGGGCAGGTGCTGAAAAAGATGCGGGGGCACATTTTCCCCATCGGCTGGCTGCGGTTCCTGCTGGGGCGGAACAAGATCCGGGGCGCCCGGTGCAACATGCAGTTCGTGGTGCCGGAGTATCAGCGCAAGGCCGTCAACGCCGCCATGATCTACGAAGTGGTGAACGGGGCCAAGCAATTGGGCATCCAATGGGCAGAAGGCTCCACCGTGGATGAAACCAGCGTATCCTCCATCGCCAACACCCAGGTGATGGCGGCCCACCGCTACCGCACCTACCGCCAGTATGAGAAAAAATTGATCGAGGATTGAGCAGGCTTTTGCGGCCCCTCATCCGGCCCTTCCTTTTCGGGGAGGGCTTTTTTTGCGGCACGGAGGAGGGGGAAGCGGCATAGGATGAAGCAAATTCGGAAGGGAGGCGAGGACCATGCGTTCGGGGCAGGATGAAAGAAAAGCGGCGCTTCAAACGGAGGAAGCGGCGCTGCTGCCCGCGCTGCCGTTTCGTCGGATGGATGGGGGCGCGGCGCTTCGCTCCGCCCGCCGGGCAGCGGAGCAGATGGAAAAAATGACGCTGACAAAGGAAACGCCCTGGGGCCGGGAGGAAAAGAAAGCGGCAGTGGAACGGCGGCTCAGCCGGGCGGCGCTGAACCACGTGCTGAAAAGGGCCGGGAAATAAAATGCGAATGAAGCGCCGGTCAACTGTCATTTCATTCGACTGCGTCAATTCCTTGTAAAATAGAGGAAACAGCCGTTCCGGCTGTTCCTCGGGCCGGCAAACCCGGCCCTGCGGATTGCTGATGAAAGGGCTGCGGCCCTTTC
>CAJOPV010000022.1 GCA_905236495.1 uncultured Christensenellaceae bacterium | reverse complement strand
GCCATTTTACAGCAAATGGATGCAATCCATCGAAAGTCTGTCTGCTGACTTTCGATGGCAGAGCATCGACTTTGTCGATGCTCTGAGGGCTGCTCTCGCTTGAGCAGCCCTTGCTTTGCCGGGAAGTATTATTCCGCGGGCATCGGGGAAGAGGCGATGATCCCCCAAGGCAAGGCGGGCGGCCTCGCCGTCCATGGGGAGTCAGGAAGAAGAGGATCGCGTTGGTGCCGGCATCCACCGGCGCGAAAGCGCCGCGTTTCGCATCGTCCCTGCGGCAGGTCAGCAGTCCGTCAGCGTCGCCGCCATGACGGCCTTGATGGTGTGCATGCGGTTTTCCGCTTCGTCAAAGACGATGGATTGGGGGCCCTCGAACACCTCATCCGTCACTTCCATGGCGGTGAGGCCGTAGGTTTCATGGATCTTCGCGCCGATCTGGGTGTTCAGGTCGTGGAAGGAGGGCAGGCAGTGCATGAAGCGGCACTGCTTCCCGGCGGCGGTCATCAGGGCGGCGTTGACCTGATAGGGCTTCAGGTCGCCGATCCTCTCCGCCCACACCGCGTCCGGCTCGCCCATGGAGACCCACACGTCGGTATAGATCACGTCGGCGCCCCGGACCGCCCGGAGAGGATCGGTGTCAAATTCCAGGGCGGCCCCGGTCTGGGCGGCGATGGCCTGGCACGCCGCCACCAGCGCCGGATCGGGGAAGTATTTTTCCGGGGCGCAGGCCACGAAGCGCAGGCCCATCTTGGCGCAGCCCACCATCAGGGAATTGCCCATGTTGTACCGGGCGTCCCCCATATAAACCAGTTTTTTGCCCTTCAGACCGCCGAAATGCTCCCGGATGGTGAGGAAATCGGCTAAAATCTGGGTGGGATGGAACTCGTTGGTGAGGCCGTTCCATACCGGCACCCCGGCGTGCTTCGCCAGCGTATCCACGATTGCCTGCCCGAAGCCCCGGTACTCGATGCCGTCGTACATCCTGCCAAGCACCCGGGCCGTGTCCGCGATGCTCTCCTTTTTGCCGATCTGGGAGCCGGAAGGGTCCAGATAGGTGGGATGCATGCCCAGGTCCGCCGCCGCCACCTCAAAGGCGCAGCGGGTGCGGGTGCTGGTCTTTTCAAAGATCAGGGCCACGTTCTTTCCCTCGCACAGCCTGTGGGGGATGCCCGCCTTCTTCTGCTGCTTTAATTCCGCCGCCAGATCCAGGAGCCCTTCGATCTCCTGGGGCGTAAAATCCAAAAGCTTTAGAAAATGCCTGCCCTTCAGGGACATGTTTCACACCTCCAGATGAATAAATACGCAGCGATTATACCGTATAATCCCGATTATGTCAAGAAATATTATAAATAATTATCGGATAAAACGAATAAATATAAAAATCCCTCCGAGCGAGGCGGAGGGAAGACAGGATCAAAATACGACGTATTCTTTAGCGCTTTGCGCAAACGGCCCGGGCAGGGGGCGCAGGCCTCGATGCGCACCCAGGTAATCGCTGTCGAAGGTGATGGCGGAGCCGTCGGGGCTTTCAAAGCGCTGTTCCGGCTGGAAGGCGCAGCCCAGGGTATCGCTGGTGACGATGCCGTCGGCAAAATCCTTGATATAATCGTAGAGGTTGGTTTTGAGGACGTACCTGCCCTTTTCCTCTGTCCATTCCACCTTGGGCTTTGCCCGCCTGTTCACCAGGCCGTGGGTTTCATGCTTGCTGACGGTGGCCCCGGCGAAATAGGCATTGCCCTCCACCCACACGGGCAGATGCCCGAAGTGGTAAGGCGCCAGGGCGCCCATATCCGGCTCCCGATCCATCATGAAGTGGGAAATCCACTCGTCGTAGGCGGGGAAAATATCGAAGGGCGCGGTGCCCACGGCCTGATAATCGTTGTCGGTGGGCTTCTTTTTCTTATCGGTGACGGGATAATGCTGAATGAAGATATTGTTGTAGATGCGGTCGTCCCCGTGGAGGATCGTCATAAACCCGGCGACCTCGGTACGGTGGCGGATATGATAGGGGGTATAGCGGGGCTCCCGCTGCCCGTTGACGACGCTGTCAACCCCGGAATTGATGAGGGAGAAACTGCCCAGCACCAGGTTATGCACCACGGCGATGCCCTCGCTGGGGATGGTGATGGATACGGGGGACAGGAGCAGGTTGTTATCGATCAGGGTGGGGCCGTGGCCCACCTCGATGAACACGTCCGTGGAGAACATGGCGCCCCGGGCGTGGGGGGTGCCCGCGGGGGGCGTGTTATCGTGCATCAGGTTCTGGCTGATCCGGGCGCCCTGGGCCTGCCAGTCGCACCAGACGCCCTGGATGCAGTGGTGGATATGATTGCGGCGGATGGTGACGTCGATGGCGGCGTGGAGCTTGATGCCGGCGGTTTCGGCGCCGCCCAGCTGCTGGGAATTGCAGACGTGGTGGATGTGGCAATCCTCAATGATGGAAAACACGCCGCCCATCCGGCCCACGATGCCGGTCTGCTCGCAGTGGTGCACCTCGCACCGGCGGATGATATGGCTGCCCACCTTTTCCTTCAGCCACCCGTGATACTGGCCCCGGCACACCGCGTCCCGCTCCATCTGGGTGGGAGATTTGACGTGCCTGGTATAGAAATACATGTCGTTCTCTTCATCCCGGTATTTGCCCAGGGAGATGCCGCAGCACTTGCTGTTGCTGATCTCGCAGTCCTCGATGATCCAGCCTTTGGACCAATGAGGGCCGATCATGCCGTCCTGATAGGCGGCGGGAGGCGCCCAGGTGGTGGCGGCTTTATCGATCCTGAAGCCGCTGACGGTGATGTAGCCTACCCCTGTTTTATCCGGCATGAAGCAATTGCGCCGCACGGTGATCTCCACCTTTTCGGCGTTGGGGTCCTTGCCCTGGAAATTGGCGTAGAGCACCGTTTCGTTTCCATCCTGCTCGGTAAACCAAAGGTATTTCGCATCCTCCTGGTTCCAGGCGCAGGGGTCCGGCTTCCCCGCCAGGCACTCCTCCAGCGTGACGGTTTCATACAGCATGCGGTCGTTGAGGAACACCGCCCCGGTGTGGCGCACCGTGGGGGCGAAGTACCAGTCGCCGCAGACGAAGGTGGTATAGGGGTTATACGCTCCGAACACCCCATTGTTCACCCGGTTCACCCATACGTCGTCCCGGTAGCGGGTCCAGCCGGTGAGAATTTCCGCCCCGGTGATCACCGCGCCCTTGATTTCCTCCGAGCGATAGACGATGCGGTTTTCTTCCGTGCCGGCGTTTTGCGGGTTTACGTATTCCCGATAGATCCCGGGGGCTACGACGATCTCATCCCCCGGCAGGGCGATTTTCGCGGCGTCGCTGATGCGGCGGAAGGGCATTTCCCTGCTGCCGTTCCCATCCCGGGAAGCGGAGGCATTGACGTAGTAAAGCATAAGAAGCTCCTTTCCTGATTCACGCTTTGTTTTTCATCGGTTTAGTCTTCCGCAGCTTTGAGCACCGTAGCGGTGCGGGCGGGCAGATACAGCCGCACGTGGGGGCCTTCCAGCTCCGCGTCCAGGGTGCCGACCCGGTCGTGGTGCACCCGCCCGAAGCCGCCGTACCAGTTATCGTCGGTGGAGAAAAGCACCTGATAGTCCCGGGCCTGGCTGACGGGGATGGGATAATCGGTATAGCTGCGGGAGGGATCGAAATTGAAGGCGAAGAGCAGCCCGCCCCGCTCGAAGGCGATGACGTGCTGATCCTCGTGGATCATGCGCAGCTCGGGATATTCCTCGCTGAATACGTGGTACTGCTTCACCGCCGCGATCATATCCTGATCGAATTTATTCAGGTACTGGTATTTGAGGGCGGGGTTTTTCATCAGGCTCCACTGCCTTCGGCAGTAGTGATAGCTGTTGTTATTGCCGGGCCGGGGAAAATCGATCCATTCCGGGTGCCCGAACTCGTTGCCCATGAAGTTCAGATACCCGGTGCCCCCCGCCGCCAGCGTCAGCAGCCGGATCATCTTATGCAGGGCGATGGCCCGGTCGATGACGGGGGTGTGGGTGTCCTTTTCCATCTGGTCGTACATGGCGGCGTCGGCAAAGCGGAAGATCATCGTTTTATCGCCCACCAGCGCCTGGTCGTGGCTTTCCACGTAAGCGATGGTGGGGGCGTTGCGGAAGGTCAGCTCCTTCCAGATCATATCCAGCCGCCAGTCCTCATCCTTCCAATCCTTCGCCAGGCGGATCCACAGATCGGGCAAGCCCATGCCCAGCCGATAATCAAAGCCGATGCCCCCGTCCTTCGTCGGCTCGCACATGCCGGGCATGCCGCTCATGTCCTCGGCGATGGTGATGGCTTTGGGGTTCACCTGCCGGATCAGATCGGTAGCCAATTGCAGGTACGTGACGGATTCCACGTCGGTATTCATGGTGAAATAGGTATCCAGGGAGGAGAAGGCCACCCCCAGGCCGTGATCGTGATACAGCATAGAGGTCACGCCGTCGAAGCGGAAGCCGTCGAAATGGAATTCCTTCATCCAGTATTTCAGGTTGCTCAGCAGGAAATGCAGCACCTCGGGCTTATCGTAATTGAAGCATTTGGTGCCCCAGGCGCTGTGATCGCCCCGTCCGCCCTCGTGGAAAAACTGATAGCTGGTGCCGTCGAAGAGGTTGATGCCCTCCAGGGTGTTGGGGCAGGCGTGGGAATGCACCACGTCCAGCAGCACCCGGATGCCCATATGGTGGGCCTTGTTCACCAGGTAGCGCAGCTCGTCCGGCGTTCCGAAGCGGGAGGAGGGGGCGTAGAAATTGCTCACCTGATAGCCGAAGGAGGCGTAGAAGGGATGCTCCATGATCGCCATGAGCTGCACGGTATTATAGCCGCCCTCCTTGATGTGGGGCAGCACGTTATCGGCAAATTCGGTGTAGGTGGCGGTGCGGTATTCCTCCGTCGCCATGCCCACGTGGGCCTCGTAGATCAGCGGCGGCTCGTCCAGGGCAAAGCCTTCGTCCGTCCAGGGGTATGGCAGGGTATCGTCCTGCACCTCGCAGCACCAGCTGCCGTTTTGCCAGTCCTGCACCGCCCGGCGGGTGTAGAGGGGCAGATGCTGGGTCAGGTTATCGCCGTTTTTCACGATGGTGATGACCCGGCTTCCCTGGCTGAGGGTATCCCCGGGCAGGAACACCTCCCAGTCCCCGTTTTCCCGCCGGGTCAGGGGGGTATCGATCCAGTGCCAGTTATTGAAATCCCCCGTCAAAAATACCTGATCGGCCCCCGGCGCCCATTCCCGATACACCCAGCCGTCCTTCAGGTGATGAAAGCCGTAATATTCGTAGGCGTTGGCGAAATCGTCCAGCGTTTTGCCCCGCTTGAGGATCTGCTTTTTCTTGGCCTTGTACAGGTCCATCCGCAGCTTGAAATCGCTCTCATAGGGACGGAGCTCGGGGTGGTTTTTCAGGATACCCAGCATGGCGAAAGCCTCCTTTTTTCTACCGACAGCGAGGGAAACCCCTGGAAACGGTGAAAACTCGTTTTTTTATCAATCTGCAGGTATTATACAATATCCGTCTGGCATTTGACAAGGAAAAATAACCAATTTTTGCTGCCGCTCGGCGGCTGTATTCGGTTTATTCTTCTTGTAAATAATAGATATACGGTATATCTGTTTTTGCCGTGAAAGCACATCGTGAGCATAAAATGAATGCATAAAATATCTAAAAGCAAGGTGATTCTATGCCAATAAAAAGCGTCTCCATCCGCATCGAGGACGATATGCTCAAAAAGTTAGCGTACGTTGCAGATTATGAAGGACGATCCGTCAATAGTCATGTGCTGGTTCTGATACGTGAAAGCATCAAGCGCTTTGAGGAGGAGCACGGCGAAATCGACGGAACCATTAAGCCCGCCATCAATGTTAAGCCCACAAAAAGATAACGGTCCCGCAGGCCTGAGAATATCAATCGATTGGGATTGAACCCATGAAAGAAGGAGAAAGAATATGAAGAAGATCATTGCTTTGCTGCTGCTGTGCGCCCTCGCGCTGGGGTTTTGCTCCGGGGCGGTGGGCGAGGTGGAGCAGTCTCCCCTGCTGGACGCGGCCTTTTCCCTGCTGGAAAAGGATAATATTTTCCAGCGCCGCTACAACGAGATAACGGGCGCCAATGTGGAATCCCTGTTTGAATTGGGCGTTCCCTATTTCTACGGGCAGCAGACCAACAGCAACGGCACCAAGCTTGCCAACGTGGAAAGGCTGATAGCCAAATACCCGTATTACAGCACCCTCACCTGCCTGGAGCACGCCCACGACGGCTTCTGGTCCAGCGGGAAAAGGTACATCTACGGCATGGACTGCTCCGGCTTTACCCGCTGGGTCTATTATCAGTGCGGCCTGCCGATGCATCCTCCGCTGGATAAGATGATGAACGATAAAGTCAATTATCGGAAATATCATCTGTACAACGGCGGGCCCAACTGGGTGAGCGAATCCAAGCCCATGCCGGCCTATGAGGAAATGCAATACACCCTGCAGGCGGGGGACCTGTTCGTCACCAAGCATAAGGGCCGCCATATCATGATGTACATTGGCACCCTGAAGGATTACGGCTTCACCGCCGAAGAGGCGCCGGATCTGGCGCCTTACCTGGAATACCCCCTGGTGATCCACTGCGGCCCCAGCCCCTTCTACGGCGAGCGCTTTGAAAAGCTCATCCAGGATAACCCGGACCGCTACGGCAACTGCAATACCACCGACGGCGGCGTGGCGGTCTCTCTGGTGGGCGTTCCCTCCGAGCTGGCCCCCTATCACACCCACGTGCAGACCTTCGATTACGATTATTTCCTCATCGACGACGGCAATTATATGCTGACCTTGCGGACCGACCCCTACGACGCCACCAGCTACTGCTGGTACAGGACGCCGGAGCTGGCTGCGCCCGGCACCTGACGGTTCTTGCCGCTCCCGCTTTTCGGTTTTTTAAGCCAATCAGGCGGTACGGCACCCAGCCCGCATCCTTCCAGGCATGGTTCCTCTGCCCCAGGCGGATCGGTCAGGATCGTGAGAGGGCGGCGCGGCGAAATGCGCCAACTGCACAATATGGCGTGCGATAAGGGCTTTGTTTTGTTATGTTTTTGCTCTGCTGATGAATCAATATACGATGACAACTAAACGCAGGCTTGCCCATCGTTGAAGCAATTTTTTATGTTGCTGCTCCATGGCCCGCTGCTGCTGAGTGAGCTTCTGCCCCGGCATAGACAGCTTGGCTTCCGTGCCCGCAATGGCCTTTTCGCAGGCTTTAACACCAATCCCCGCCAGAGGTCAGGCTGGACTCGGCTTCCTTGATCTGCTTTAATGTCACACCTCAAACTGCTTCAGCGCACTTCAATTTCGTTTTTTCCATGTGAGTATTGATAAATGCAGGAAACGAGCGAAAAACACCGAAAACACATAACGCGGAAGGAGGATGATGGGGCTGTGCATGAAGCCATATATCAGTTTATTCATGCGCACTATACGGAAATCCTTGCCGTTTTTCCCATGGTGCTGCTTTTGATAGGCTTATTCATCGCGGTGGGGATCGATCAATACATTCAGAAGCAGAAAAAGCAGATCATGCTGATTATCTGCGCCCTGGTTTTCAGCCTGATTGCTCAGAATTTCCTGGACAATTGGCTGACCTATGGAACCCCGATGATCACGCTCAGAAAAGCGATCGACATTTATGGGTATTCCATTCGGCCTGTCATTCTGCTGCTCTTCCTGTATATTGTCAGCCCGAAAAAAACAGCGGGCTGTGGTGGCTGCTGATCGGCGTCAATGCCGGGATTTACCTGACGGCGCTGTTTACGGATATTTGCTTTACGATCGACGAAAACAATATGTTTCAGGGCGGGTGGCCCGTGCTGAGGAACAGCTGCCTGATTGTCAGCCTGATGCTTCTTGGCGCGCTTATCTTTTCAACGCTGCATG
>CAJOPV010000021.1 GCA_905236495.1 uncultured Christensenellaceae bacterium | reverse complement strand
GACCGAGGTCATCAACGGCGCCATCTGCCTGATGGAGAACCCGGACGCCACGCTGGACGACCTGATGGAGCACATCAAGGGCCCGGATTTCCCCACCGGCGGCATCATCCTGGGCCGCAGCGGCATCCGGGAGGCCTATCACACGGGCCGGGGCCGCATCATCACCCGGGCGAAAACGGAGATCGAATCCATGTCCAACGGGCGGGACCGCATCATCGTAACGGAAATCCCCTACGCCGTGAACAAGGCCCGCCTAGTGGAAAAGATCGCCGAGCTGGTGCACGAAAAGCGCCTGGAGGGCATCAGCGATATCCGGGATGAATCGGACCGCAACGGCATGCGCATCGTGATCGAGCTCAAGCGGGACGTGCAGGCCCAGGTGGTGCTCAATTACCTCTACAAGCACACCCAGATGCAGGAGACCTTCGGCGTCATTATGCTGGCCCTGGTGAACGGCGAGCCCAAGGTGCTCTCCCTGCGGGATACGCTGTATTACTACATCCTCCACCAGGAGGACGTGGTGACCCGCCGCACCCGGTACGACCTGGATAAATCCCTGGCCCGGGCCCATATCCTGGAAGGATTGCTCAAGGCCCTGGACCACATCGACGAGATCGTGCGCATCATCCGGGCCAGCAAGGATACCGCCTCCGCCAAGCAGGAGCTGATGGCGGCCTTCGATTTTTCCGATAAGCAGGCTCAGGCCATTCTGGATATGCGCCTGGCCCGCTTAACCGGCCTGGAACGGGATAAGCTTCTGGAGGAGTATCAGGAGCTGGAAAAGACCATCGCTTACCTGCAGTCCCTGCTGGCGGACAAGCATCTTCTGTTGGGCGTCATCAAGGATGAGCTCACCGAGATCAAGAACAAATTCGCCGATCCCCGCCGCACGGAGATTTCCGCCCTGGAAGGGGAAATCGATATTGCGGACCTCATCGCCGTGGACGATATGGTGGTGACGCTGACCCACTTTGGCTACGTCAAGCGCCTCTCCAAATCCACTTACCGGGCCCAGGGCCGGGGCGGCAAGGGCGTCAGCGCCATGACCACCCGGGAGGACGACTATGCCGAGAATATCCGCATCGTCAATTCCCACGAGCCCATCCTGTTCTTTACCAACCGGGGAAGGGTCTTCACCCTGACCTGCTACCAGATCCCGGAGGCGGGCCGCACCGCCCGGGGCACCGCCATCGTGAACCTTTTGCAGCTGGCGGGGGGCGAAAAGGTCACCAACATGATCCCCATGCCCGAGATCGCCGAGGGGCATTACCTCATCATGGCGACCCGGGAGGGCCTCATCAAAAAGACCGCCATGAACGAATTCCAGAACCTGCGGCGCACCGGCCTGATCGCCATCGTGCTCAACGAGGGCGACGAGCTGATCGGGGTTGAAATGTGCCGGGATGGGGAAGAATTGCTGCTGGGCACCCGTCAGGGCAAGGCCATCCGCTTCGCGGAGCGCCACGTCCGCGCCATGGGCCGGGTGAGCCACGGGGTGCACAGCATGAAGCTGGCGGAGGGCGACGCGGTCACCGACCTGTGCGTCATCGAGGACGGGGCCCACGTGCTCTCCATCACCGAAAACGGCTACGGCAAGCGCACCGACCCGGAGGCGTACCGGGAAACGGGCCGCAACGGCAAGGGCATCATCGCCATGGCCCTCACCGAAAAGACGGGCAGCCTGGTGGCCCAGCTCATGGTGCACGAGGAAGAGGATATCCTGCTCATCACCGACGACGGCACCATCATCCGCACCCCGGTGGAGGATATCCGCCTCTGCGGACGGGCCACCCAGGGCGTGCGCCTCATGCGGGTCGCCGAGGGCAGCCGCATCGTAGCCGTGGCCCGGGCCGAGAAGGAAGAAGAAGAAACAGAAGAGAATAACGAAGAAAACAACGAGGAATAAAACGAAGCAGGGGGAACCGTTCCTTGGAGCCCGAAGAACGGTTCCCCCTGTACCCCCCTTCCAAGAAAAGCGGTTATTTATTTTACACTTTCACTTTGAAGGAGCGCAAAGATGAATTATAAGCTATGGGCGTTGGTTTTGCTGTTTCTGACATTCGCATACCAATCCTTTCTCAAGCTGCTGGCCTGGCGGTCGGCGGAAAACCCCGTGCCCCCGAACGTAGCCGACGTGTATGACCCGGAAACCTACCGCAAATGGCGGGCCTATCACGGGGAAAAAAGCCGCCTGACCCTGATCGAGGGGGCCGCGTCCTTCCTGGTGCAGTTTATTTTGCTGGCGGTGAACGCCTATGCCGCCTTCGCCGGGCTGTTTGCGGAAAACGTCTATACGCAGATGTTCGGGGTGCTGCTTTTGTTCACGCTTTCCGATCTGCTGCTGCTCCCCTTTCATTACTACGATACCATGCGGATCGAGGAAAAATACGGCTTCAACCGCACCAGCAAAAAAACCTTCTGGCTGGATCAGGTGAAGGAATTTCTCATCGGCTTGGGCTTTATCTGCTTCATCGGCTGGCTGCTGGGCGCGGCCCACCGGGCGCTGGGGGATTGGCTGATCCTGGTATTTGCCGCAGGCATGACGGCGATCATGCTGTTCTTTTCCTTCCTCTATCCCTTCTTCGTCAAAATATTCAACAAATTCACGCCCCTGGAGGACGGCGAGCTGAAAGAACGGCTCACCGCCCTGCTGGAAAGGAACGGCTACAAGGTGCGGGCCATTCAGGTGATGGACGCCTCCCGGCGCTCCACCAAATCCAACGCCTATTTCATGGGCTTTGGCAAAATGAAGACCATCGTGCTGTGCGATACCCTGGTGCAGGCCATGACGCCGGATGAGATCTGCGCCATATTCGCTCACGAGATGGGCCACGGCCTGCATAAGGATACCCTGAAAAATCAGCTGCTCACCTGCCTGCAAATGCTGATCCTGGGGGTGCTGGCCTTCCTGACGCTGCGGACGCCGGAAATCTTCACGGCCTTCGGCTTTTCTCAAATCAATTACGGCTTCGCCCTGGTGCTGATCTTCAGCGTGGAATTCGCCCTCATCGCCCCGCTGTTCGGGCTGCTTGCCAACTATTTCTCCCGCCGGGCGGAATACCGGGCGGACGCCCAGGCGGTGAAGGAGGGCTGCGGCGGCAGCCTGATCAGCGCCCTGAAGAAGCTGGCCCGAGAAAACTTTTCCAATCTGGCCCCTTCTCCCCTGCTGGTGAAGCTGGAATACTCCCATCCCACCCTGAGCCAGCGCATCGACGCCATTGAAAGCGGAAAGGGCGCGCAATCAGCATGACGCAGAAACAAAAAACCCTGGTGGGCGGCGTATCCATCCTGGGGGTGGCGGGGATCATCTGCAAGATCGTAGGCGTCCTCTACCGCATTCCCCTGGCCCACCTCATCGGGCCGGAAGGCATGGGGGTATATCACAAGGTCTATCCCGCCTATAATCTGCTGCTCACCATCTCCTCCGCCGGCATCCCGGTGGCGATTTCCCGGATGGTGGCCCATTACGTGACCCGGGAGGACCCCCGCACCGCCCGGCGCATCTTCAGGATCGCCATGGCGATGCTGCTCTTCCTGGGGTGCCTGACGACGCTTTTGATGCTGCTCTTTTCCGGGCGTCTGGCGGCCCTTCAGGGCACCCAGGATACCCGGCTGGGCTATATGGCGATCGCCCCCAGCCTGTTTTTCGTCTGCGTGATGAGCGCCTACCGGGGCTTTTTACAGGGCCAGCGCAACATGGTGCCAACCGCCGTATCCCAGCTGATCGAGCAGATCGGGCGGGTGTTCATCGCCCTGCCCCTGGCTTACCTGGGGATGCAGAAGGGCGGCATCGCCTGGGGCGCGGCGGGGGCCTTGCTGGGCAGCACCACGGCGGAGGGCGCGGCGCTTTTGTTCATGCTCTTTCGTCACAAGCAGGCGGACCGGGCATTGGACCAGATCCCCCAGCGGCAGGACGGCGAACCGCTTTCCGACCGCTTGATCGCCAAGCGCCTGGTTTACGTCGCCATCCCCATCACCCTGGGGGCCTGCATCGTGCCCCTGGCGGGGTTCATTGACAGCATCATGCTCACCCAGCTCATGGAACAGGCCGGCATGGCGGCGGAGGACGCCCTCATCCGCTACGGCGCCTACGCCGGCCCGGTGCTGACCCTCATCAACGTGCCCACCGCCCTGGCAATGGCCATGAGCACCAACCTGGTGCCGGATATCGCCTCCGGCCTGGCGCGGGGCGAAAGGGCCTACGTCGCCAAGGAAACAGGCATCGGCCTTCGCATGGCGGCGGTGATCGGCTTTCCCTGCTCCGTCGGCATGAGCCTGCTTGCCCAGCCCATTTTATATCTTTGCTACCGGGGCAGCTATACCGCAGCCCAGCTCGACGTGGCGGCGGAGCTTTTGCAGATTTCCTCCCTCACCATCGTGCTCTTTACCATGGTGCAGGCCACCAGCGGCATCCTGCAGGGCGCGGGGAAGCAGCGCATCCCCATGTTTACTTTGGTCATCGGCGTGCTGCTCAAGATCGCGCTGAATTACACCCTGGTGCGCATCCCCGGGGTGGATATCCACGGGGCTCCCTGGGCGTCGCTGCTGTGCTACACCGCCAGCATGCTGCCCAATCTGTACTTCGTGGGGAAATACACGGGCTACCGCTTCAGCGTCCCGGACGTGGTGTTAAAGCCCCTTTTCTGCGCGGCGGCGATGGGCGGCGCGGTGTGGGCGCTGTGGCGTTTCGGCTTTGGCGATCCGGGGCAGTTGAACGGCTTTAAGCTGACGGCGGGCATCCTTTTGTGCGTGGGCCTGGGGGCGGCTGTTTATGTGTTCCTGGCGCTGAAAACGGGGGCCGTGAACCGGGAGGACCTGCCCGCCCGGGTCAGGAGGTTTTTGAAATGACGCACCCCATCACCGTGGTTTCCTTAGGCCCCGGGCCCCGGGAATATCTGACCCTGGGGGCCGTGGAGGCCCTGAAAAAGGCGGCATACGTCGTCCTGCGCACCGGCCTTCGCTGCCCGGCGGCGGATTATCTGCTGACAATCGGGATATCCTTTGAAACGCTGGATCATTTGCACGATACCTGCGAGGATTTTGACGAGCTGATCCGGAAAGCCGCCGATTTTCTCCTTTCCCGGGCGGAGGAAACAGACGTCTGCTACGCCGTATTCGACGCGGCGGCGGACGAAACGGTGAAGGCCCTGGCAGCCCGGGCGGACATCACCGTGATCCCCGGGGTGCCCCTGTCCGCCCCCCTGCTGGCAGCCGCCCCCCGGCAGGATAAAATCGAGATTCAGACCGCCAGCAGCCTGGAGGTGACGGGCACCCAAAACCCCCTGCTGATCCTGGAGTGCGATTCCCGGATGCTGGCAGGGCAATGCAAGCTGCAGCTCCTCCAGTGGTACGGCCCGGACCAAACCGCCCTGTTCTTTCCCCCGGCGGATGCTCCCCGCCGAGAATTCCTCTCCATCCCCCTCTGCGATATGGACCGGCAGAAAAAGTACGATCACACCTGCGCCCTGCTTTTGCCCGCCCTTTCCCTCACGGATCGCCAGAGATATGATTTTTACGATCTCAAGCGGGTCATGGATGTGCTGCGAGGCGAAAACGGCTGCCCCTGGGATAAGGAGCAGGATCACCGCACCCTGCGTCCCTACCTCATTGAGGAGGCGTACGAAACCGCCGCCGCCATCGACGAGGAGGATTGGGACCACGTGGCGGAGGAATTGGGGGACGTTCTGCTGCAGGTGGTGTTCCAGGCCAAGATCGGCAGCCAGACGGGCACCTTTGAATTATCCGACGTCACCACCGCCATCTGCCAAAAAATGATCCGCCGCCACCGCCATATTTTCGGCGGCGGCCAATGCGAAACGGCGGAGGAAGTGCACAGAAACTGGGAAAAGATCAAGAAGGAGGAGCGGGGGTTCACCACCCAGGGCGAGGCGCTCCAAGCCGTGCCCCCAGGCCTGCCGCCTCTCCTTCGGGCGGAAAAGGTGCAGAAAAAGGCATCGGACGTGGGCTTTGACTGGCCCTCCCCCTCAGACGCCCTTCAAAAAGTGCGGGAGGAAACGGATGAAGCGGCGGAATGTCTCGCCGAAAACAGCCCAAAGCGCCTGGAGGAGGAGCTGGGCGATATCATGTTTTCCTGCGTGAGCCTGGCCCGGAAACAGGGCATCGACCCGGAGGCGGCCCTCCATCGGGCCACGGAAAAGTTCATTTCCCGGTTCTGCGCTATGGAAAAGGCGATTTTACAGGCTGGAAAACGCTGGGAAGGCTTGACATTATCGGAAATGTCGCTATACTGGAAGGGTAGCAAACAATGCCCGCGGGGCTGAAGCGCCGCGGCTTGTCATCACAAACAATGGAGGTCGTCAACATGAACAAGAATGAACTGGTTACCGCGCTGGCCGGTAAGGCCGAGCTGAGCAAAAAGGACGCTGAAAAGGCCCTGAACGCTTTCGTGGAAGTGGTTTCCGACGCCATGAAGGCCGGCGACAAGGTGCAGCTGGTTGGCTTCGGCACCTTCGAGAGCAAGGCTCGCCCCGCCCGCACCGCCCGCAACCCCCGCACCGGCGAAGCCGTGGAAATCGCCGCCAGCAAGACCGTTTCCTTCAAAGTGGGCAAGGCCCTGAAGGACAGCCTCAAGTAATTCATTTGACCTAAGCAGGGGCGGATCGATCCGCCCCTGTTTTTATCAAAAAAGGAGATTCGCTCCATGCGCCTGGATAAATATTTGAAGGTTTCCCGCATCATCAAGCGCCGCACCGTCGCCAAGGAGGCCTGCGACGGCGGGCGGGTGAGCGTCAACGGCAAGGTGTGCAAGGCCGGCACGGAGGTGAAGGAAGGGGATATCATGGAGATCCGCTTCGGCAACCGCCT
>CAJOPV010000020.1 GCA_905236495.1 uncultured Christensenellaceae bacterium | reverse complement strand
TGGGCCTGGTTGATCGCCGTGCGGACCCGGGCGGCGCCCCGGCGGCCCGAGCAATACCAGGCAAAGTGCTTGCGCATTTCCAGCAGGGCGCTGCGCTGGCCCTTCCAGGCTGCCATTTCCCGGGCCTGGCGCAGGGCGGTTTCGATGACCTGGGAGAAGGGGGGCTTTTCGTAGGGGATGCCGGACAAGGCCGCGCCGATTTCGGCGAACACCCAGGGATTGCCCAGGGCGCCCCGGCCCACGGCGACCCCGTCGCAGCCCGTTTCCCCCAGGCACCTAAGGGCGCTTTCCCCGTCCGCAATATCGCCGTTGGCGACAACGGGGACGCTGACCGCCGCCTTCACCTCCCCGATCAGGGCCCAGTCCGCCCGCCCGGCGTACTGCTGCATGCGGGTGCGCCCGTGCACCGTCAGGCCGTCGGCCCCGGCCCGGGCCAGGGCGCGGGCAAAGGGGACGGCGTTTTTGTGCTGCTCATCCCAGCCCAGGCGCATCTTCACCGTGACGGGCAGGCAGGTGGCTTTTTTCACGCTTTCCACGATCCGGGCCGCCAGGGCCGTATCCTTCATCAGGGCGGAGCCGCTTTGCCCGCCCACCACCTTCTGGGCAGGGCAGCCCATGTTGATATCGATGGCGGAAAAGCGCCCCAGCGCCTCCAGGGCCGCCGCGGCCCGGGCCATATAATCGGGATCGCTGCCGAAAATCTGCACGGCAAGGGGCCCCTCCTCCGGGTACCGATCCAGGAGGAAACGGTAAGCGGCCCGATCCTTCGGGGCGGTAAGGAAGCCCTGGGCGCTTACCATTTCGGTGGTGGCGGCGGTGCAGCCCTGCTCAAAACAAAGGCGGCGGAACACCTGATCCGTGATCCCCGCCATGGGCGCCAACGAAAGCAGATAACGCATCCTCTATTCCTCGTTCAGCAGCTTGGCTACCGTCATGTTGCGGATGTGCCACTGCCCGTTTTCCCGGCTCAGGAGCACGTTGTACTGCACGGTCTGCCATATGGGGGCGGCGGTGAGGCCCGCGGCCTGGGCGGCCTCCCGGGCGGAGGCGCGCAGCTTTCCGTCGATGGCGGGGATGCGCTCGGTGACGGTGGCCCGGGCGCTGTCCTCCCAGGGCCAGCACCAGAAGGAATCCAGGTTGATGCGGTGATCAAAGCCGGTGATGCTGTAATAGCGCTGGTAAGCGTTCTGGCCCTTCAGGGCTTCCTGATACTGCTGATCCCGGTCCAGATAGGAAGCGGAAAAATAGGCGTTCAGGCTTTCGTCCGCCCCCATCATAATGACCTGGGCGCGCTTTGCCATGCCGTCCTTGATGATGATATAAATGTTGGTGGCGTTCATGGAGAAATAAAACGCGGTGGTCATCAGCCCCAGCACGCATAAAAGCACCAGCAGCCGGGTGCCGACATACCAGATGAGCCGTCGCAGATACTTCACGGGCACCTCCCAATGGATTCAAGGGGGACAAGTCTCCAGATCATTATATCACAGGCGGCGGGGAATTGCTATCCCCGCCCCATGATGAAAACGAAGGGAGAAGACGCTTTCTTCCCGGGAAGGGGGCTGTCAAGAAAGGAATTGTTACGAATTGATAAAAATGATTTTATTTTCGCCGCGTCCCTCCGAGGGGATAAGCATTGGAAAAGCCTGTGGAAAAAGACGGCGCCGACGAGGCCTTCGGCTGTGGATAACTTGGCGTTTTGGGAAAAGTTATCCCCAGCAAAAACGGCAAACATAGGAAATTCGGGGGTTTTGCCGGGGAAAAGTGTGGATAACTCTGTGGATAGTGGGGAAAAGGACGCATGCAGGAAAACCGCATAAATCCGACAGGCATATACCGTATATACAAATGATTCGGCAGGATTCAAGCGGATTTTCGGGGGCTGGCGGGTGCATATACTGCATAAGGCGGCGTATGGCGGGGAAAAGGGAGTGTGGATAATTCAGGGGGAACAAGGATCGGGAAAAAGTTTAGAAATTTTTGACTTGACAGCATAGCGCCTCCGGGCGGGGGCATAGGATAACCGAAGGGGGAGGCGGTGAAATGAACAGGAGGCTTTTGTGGCTGCTGCCTGGGGTGGGGCTGATTTGCTGCCTGCTGGCGCTGCCGGTGCAGCCCCGGCCCGCCCGGCCTGCGGTGCCCGCCCGGCCCGCGGGGCAGGGGGAGGATGGGCGGCTGGCGGGGCATACCGTGCTGGTGGACGCGGGGCACGGGGGCACGGACGGCGGCGCTCGGGCCCGGGATTCAGGCACATGGGAAAAAGAAATCAATCTGCAGGTGGCAACCGCGCTGAAAGCCCGGCTGGAGGGGGCGGGGGCCCGGGTCATCATGACCCGGGAGGAGGATATGCAGTACAGCGAGAATAAGCGGCAGGATCTGACCGCCCGGCTGGATTTGGCCCGGGAGGGCGGGGCGGATATGGTCGTCAGCGTGCATATGAACGAATACCGCAAGCGGGCGGAATCGGGGCCTCAGGTGTTTTACCGGGCGGGACAGGAGCAAAGCCGGCTGCTGGCGGGGGCCATCCAGGAAAGCCTGATCCGTACGCTGTCGCCCAAAAAACAGCGCAGGGCCATGGCGGGGGATTATTTTATCCTGTCGCTGGAGGTGCCGTCGGTGCTGGTGGAGTGCGGCTTCATCAGCAACCCGGAGGAAGAAAAACTGCTGCTGACCTCATCCTATCAGCAGCAGACGGCGCAGGCCATTCTGAATGGCATAATCGAATACTATCAGCTTCATGCCAATCCTGTTAAAAAAGATGACGGGAAATGAATCGGCGCTTCACGAGAAGCCGGGCTTCGCCTGGCGGATGCAGCGGCGAGCATACACAAGAACCTAAGCTTCCGGGAAGGCCCAAGAAATCAGGCCTCCAGGCCGCCTTTCCCGGAAAGAAAAAAGGGGGGAACCGCTCATGTGGGCTCCAAAGAGCGGTTCCCCCTGCTTTCGTTCAATTACAATCCCTGCTCCTGGTCGTAGGCCTGCCAGAGGGGGGCGTAGATGCTGACTGCCAGCTCGTGCTCCTCCAGGGTGCGGCTGAAATGCAGTTCCCCGCTGCCGGGGCCCTTGGCGCAGAAGTAGAGGTAGCCCTCCGCCATGAACTGCTCGTCGGGGTACAGGGCGGCCTGGATGGCTGCCGCGGAGGGGGAGCAGATGGGCCCCGGGGGGAGGCCCTTGTACAGGTAGGTGTTGTAGGGGGTGTTGACTTGCAGATCGCTGTTGGTGAGGGCCATGCGCTTGATGCCGGCGGCGTACTTGACGGTGACGTCGCTGCCCAGGGCGATGTTTTGCCTCAGGCGGTTATGGAACACGGCGGACACCTTGGCAAAATCCGGGTTCTTGGCTTCCTTTTCGATGATGGAGGCCAGGGTGATGACCTGATCCATGGTAAAGCCCAGGGCGTCGGCCCGGTCGTGGTACTCTTCCTTGAAAACCGCCTCGGTCTGGGAGAGCAGCTTGCGGATGATCTCCTCCGCTGTGGCGGAGGAATAGATCTCATAGGTGTTCGGGGCCAGGTAGCCCTCCAGGGCGAAGAGCCGCTGGGCGGCGTTGGGGGAGCCGAGCACGTCGGCAATGTAATAGTAGGCGGAAAACTGCTGCCCGGACTGGCACAGGGAAAGGAAGGCGCTTTCATCCTGGATGGCGCCCTGATCCTTTAAGTTTTGGGCGATATCCCTCACGGTCCAGCCCGGGATGACGGTGATGCTGCGAGTGATGGGGTTGCCGTCGCCGGTGGTGAGCAGTTCCATGATCTCCTGCATGCTCATATCCTTCCGCACAGCATATTCCCCCGCCTGGATCTTCTGCCCGTAGCCCAGGAAATCGGCGGCGTACTTGAACACCGTGCGGTTGTGGATGAGGCCCGCCTCCTCCAGGTTGTTGGCGACCCGGGTGAGGCTGCTGCCGGAGGCCACCGTGAAGGCATAGGGCGTTTGATCCTTTTCATCCACGGGGGCCAAGTAATGCCGGTCGATCCAGTTCCAGGCGCTCATCACCACCCCGGCCACCACCAGGAATACGCACAGCGCCAGCAGCACGGGCCGCAGCACCGTCCACAGCCAGCTGTACCAGAATAAGCCGTATTCCCGCTCCTTATGCACTTCTTCGGGGGTATAATCCTGTTCCTGCCGCAGTTTTTTCAAGGGGTCCTCCTCATCATACGGACAGGGGAATATCCATCCCCGCCGCCCGGGTCAGCGTTTCAAAAATACCCGCCATCATTTTTTGCAGCCGCATTTCGGCAAGCAGATAGCCGGAGGTACGCTGATCGGAAAATAAAAGCACGTTCAGGGATTGGAAGCGGGCGGCTTCGTCCCCCTCCAATTGCTGCCCGGAGAGAATGCGCATCTGCATGGCGGTCTGCAGCTTCTTGTATTCGTCCACCAGGGCCTTGATGCCCGCGTCCCCTTCGATTTCCGCTTTTAGCCGGGCAAAATCCCGATACTCGGGGCTTTCCTGAATGGCCTGGGCCAGCGCCTTCGCCGCTTCGTTGACCTGCATAGCGTTCCCTCCCGACAATTGAACGATACGGCGACGGTTTTTCATGCCGCACAGCAGCATTATAGCAGAAAAAACCTGCCTTGAAAAGGCTTTAGCCTTGACAGGCAGCGGCTTTCGCGTTATACTGTGCGGGTAAAATTTCACAGGCGATGAGGCAGAAAAATTCTCCGGGACTGGGCCGGAAGCGAGCCGGGGGCGGTGGAAGCCCGGCAGGCGCAGGGGGAAGGGCCGCTGCCGTGCCACCCGCCGGAACGCGAAGGCCAGTATGGCGGGTCGGGGGGCTCCCGTTACCAGCCCATGAGGTGGACGTAAATACGTCAATTGAAGTGGTACCGCGAATGCAGTGTGTCTGTTCGTCTTCAAAGCGAGGCAGGCACACGATTATTTTATAAGGAGAGAAAAGAAAATGAAAAACCTGACCGCCAACGAGCTGCGCGCCCTGTGGCTGCGCTTTTTCCAGGAGAAGGGCCACGCGGTGATCCCCTCCGCCTCCGTGATCCCGGAAAACGACCCCACCGTGCTCTTCACCACCGCCGGCATGCATCCGCTGGTGCCCTATCTGCTGGGGCAAAAGCACCCCGCCGGCAACCGGCTCACCGACGTGCAGAAGTGCATCCGCACCGGGGATATCGACGACGTGGGGGATATGAGCCACCTGACCTTCTTTGAGATGCTGGGCAACTGGAGCCTGGGGGACTATTTTAAGAAGGAAATGATCCCCTGGAGCTGGGAATTTTTGACCGATGAAAAGTGGCTGGGCATCGATAAGGATAAGCTGGCCTTCACCGTGTTCGAGGGGGACGGCGACTGCCCCCGGGACGAGGAAGCGGCGAACCTGTGGCGCGCCTGCGGCGTTAAGGACGATCACCTGTTCTATCTGCCCAAGGAGCATAACTGGTGGGGCCCGGCGGGCATCACCGGCCCCTGCGGCCCGGACACCGAAATGTTTATGATCGTGAAGGAGCCCTGCGGCCCTAATTGCTCCCCTGCCTGCAAGTGCGGCGCGTATCTGGAAATCTGGAACGACGTATTCATGCAGTACAATAAGCAGCAGGACGGCACCTTCATCCCCCTGGAGCAGAAAAACGTGGATACCGGCATGGGGCTGGAGCGTACGGTGTGTGTGCTGACCGGCAAAAAGAGCGTGTATGAAACGGATATTTTTGAGCGTATCCTGAAAAAGATCGCGGCGCTTTCCGGCAGGGAATACGAGGCGGACGCGGATACGACCAAGGCCTTCCGCATCATCGCCGATCATATGCGCACCGCCACCTTCATCCTGGGCGACCCCCGGGGCGTATCCCCCTCCAACGTGGATCAGGGCTATATCCTGCGCAGGCTGATCCGCCGGGCGGTGCGCTACGGCATGCAGCTGGGCATGGAAGCAGGCTTCACCGCGGAGATCGCTCAGGTCATCATCGATCAGTACAGCGAGGTGTATCCCGAGCTCAGCGACAACGCCGCCTTCGTGCTGGAGCAATTGAAGCTGGAGGAGGATCGGTTCGCCCGCACCCTGCGGCAGGGCGAAAAGGAATTTGACAAGGTATATAACAATATCGTGAACACCCGGGCGCTGCTGGAGAGCATCCAACAGGCGGAGGATAAGGCGGCCCTGGCCCGGGAGCTGGCCCAGAGCAAGCGCCTCAGGCCTTCCCCGGATATGATGCCGATCATCGAAGCCGCCAATGCCGGTGATCCCAAAGCCTTGGAGGAGGCCGTGAAAAATCGGCTTTCCACCCTCGCCGTGCTGGACGGGCGCAGCGCCTTCAAGCTGTACGATACCTACGGCTTCCCCATTGAAATGACCAAGGAGCTGGCGGCGGAAAAGGGCCTCACCGTGGATGAAGCCGATTTTGCCCAGCGCTTCAAGCAGCACCAGGAAACCAGCCACGCCGGCGCGGAGCAGCGCTTCAAGGGCGGCCTGGCGGACGCCAGCGAGCAGACCGCCTGCCTGCATACCGCCACCCACCTGCTCCAGGCCGCTTTGCGGAAGGTGCTGGGGGATGAGGTGCACCAGAAGGGCAGCAATATCACCGCCGAGCGTCTGCGCTTCGACTTTACCTTCGGGCGCAAGATGACCCCGGAAGAGCTCACCGAGGTGGAGCGCCTGGTGAACGCAGCCATCGACGCCAAGGTGCCCGTCACCATGGAGGAAATGACCGTGGCGGAGGCCAAGGCCCAGGGCGCTATGGGCTTGTTTGAAAGCAAGTACGGCGAGCGGGTGAAGGTCTATACCATGGGGCAGTACTCCAAGGAAATCTGCGGCGGCCCCCACGCCTCCAACACCGGCGATCTCCAGTCCTTCAAGATCCAGAAGGA
>CAJOPV010000019.1 GCA_905236495.1 uncultured Christensenellaceae bacterium | reverse complement strand
GCGGGGATCACCATTTCCCCCTCCAGGAACCCGGTCCGGCTGATATCCAGGATACGCCCGTCGATGATGACGGAGGTATCCAGCACCTTGGGGCAGCTCCCCATCCCTGCGTCCCGGGAGGCGGCGTCGTCCTTCTTATCCCAGGCTTTTCCGCCATGCCAGCCCAGGGCCATCAGCGATGCGTACAGGATGAGGACCGGGGCCCAGGCAAAATTTCCCAGGGGCAGAAATGATAATGGCACCGTCAGCAAAGAGGCCAGCGCCGCCCCGGCGAACAGGCCGCACACAGGCAGCAAACGGGACGGCAGGATTTCCGGGCGGATACGTTCCATGATAGACCCTCGCTTCCATGATTCAGGATAAGCATAGTATGCGCATGCCCGCCCCGCTTCATGCGCATTCCTATCCTGCTTATGAAGCGGGCAGCAGATCCAGCACCGCCATGGCCTGGGCAACCGTATCCACCCCGTGGAGGGCCACCCCCTCCGGGGCTTGGATGCGGCGGGCGCTGTCCCGGGGGCAAAGAATATGGGCAAAGCCCAAACGTCTGCATTCCAGGGCCCGGCGCTCCAATTGGGCGATGGCGCGCACCTCTCCCGCCAAGCCCACTTCCCCCATCACCGCCCAATCCGCCGGCACGGGCCGATCCGCGTAAGAGGAGGCCACCGCCATGCAGAAGGCCAGGTCGGCGGCGGGCTCGCTCAGGGACAGGCCCCCCGCCACGTTGATGTAGGCGTCCCGGCTGTACATTTTGAGCCGCGCCCTTTTTTCCATCACCGCCAGCAGCAGCATCACCCGGCTGGAATCCATGCCGTCCACCGTGCGGCGGGGCACCTGAAGGAAGGATTGGGTCACCAGCGCCTGGATATCCACCAGCATGGGGCGGCTGCCCTCCATGCCGCAGAAAACGCAGCTGCCGCTGGCCCCCTTGGCCCGCTGGGAAAGCAGCGTTTCCGACGCGCCCTGCACCGGGTGCATGCCGCTGCCCGTCATTTCAAAGATACCCAGCTCGTTCACCGAACCGAAACGGTTTTTCACCGCCCGAAGCAGCCTGTATTCGTGCTGATGATCTCCCTCGAAATACAGCACCGCGTCCACCATATGCTCCAGCACCCTGGGCCCCGCCAGGCTGCCCTCCTTGGTGACGTGGCCCACCAGGAACACGGCGCACCCGGAGGTCTTGGCATAGCGCATTAACAGCGCCGCGCATTCCCTAACCTGGCTCACCGATCCCGGGGCGCTGCCCATTTCGGGGCGGTACATGGTCTGGATGGAGTCGATGACGCAGAAATCGGGCTGCACCAGGTTCAGCTTTTCCTCCACCTGATCCATGGCGTTTTCGGTGAGCACGGTCATTTCGCTGTCCGCCGCGCCTAAGCGCTGGGCCCGGAGCTTGATTTGCCTTGCGCTTTCTTCGCCGCTGACGTACAGCACCCGCCGGCCCGCTTTGCTCAGATGATCGCACACCTGCAAAAGCAGGGTGGATTTTCCAATGCCCGGGTCGCCCCCCACCAGCACCAGTTCCCCTTCCACGATGCCGCCCCCCAGCACCCGATCCAGTTCGGAAATGCCGCTGGAAACGCAGGTCTGGCTGCCGGGCTCGATCTCCCACATCCGCAGGGCCTGGGCCCCCTGGCCTCCCCGCTGCTTGTAGGCCTTGGGGGCGGCCTCCTCCTGGGGGGCCATGATCTCCTCCATGGTGTTCCAGGCGCCGCATTCCGGGCATTTCCCCATCCAGCGGGGGTTTTCGTATCCGCAAGCGGTGCATTGGTAGCTGGTCTTCTTTTTCGGCATCGGGCTTCCTCCCTGTGGGCGGGCTTGTCCCCGCCCTGTCTTTCGTATCCCCTCGATGGGGCGCTTTCATCATATCACGCCCGCCTCCCAAATGCCAGAGCGAATTTGGGCGAAGGCTGTCGGCAGGCAAAAATTTCATTCGTCAGAATGTGTAAAAACTTTGCGATTCCCTTTCTTTTCGCATTGCAAGATGGGTTTTTTTCATTTATAATAAAATTTGCCTTTGAAAGGAGACCGCCATGCGCTACAAGGAAGATCCCCTCTTTGCCGACGAACGCCGCCGTCACCCCGCCCTGACGCTGTTTTTGCTTTTGCTTTTCACAGTCTTGGCGCTGACGCTGGTTTTGAACCATATCAATAACAGCCGGGTGAACCTGCTCACGGAAACCGTTACGGTGCCCACGCTGCCTTCCCACCTGGAAAACTACCGCATCCTGCATATCAGCGATCTGCACGGCCTGTGGTTCGGCGCGGATCAATCCCGTCTCCGGGACGCGCTTTCCTCCGCCCGGTATCACGTCGTCTGCATCACCGGCGACGTAACGGGAAAGGACGGGGATTACAGCGCCTTCCTCTCCCTCATCGACCTGTTCGATACCGAAAAAACCCCCGTGTATTTCATCCCCGGGGATGAGGATCCCGCCGCGCTTGCCTCCACCGGGGAGGGCAGCCCCCTGGCGGATTACATCCGGGCGGCGGAGCAGCACGGCGCCCATTATCTGGATGCGCCAGTCCGCGTCGTGGAGGGAAAAGTCAGCCTGTGGCTGTCCCCCGAATGGGCCTATACCCTGGACGTGACCGGCCTGGAGGAGCAATACCAGGAATATATAAGCGAATTTGCGTCTCAGCCTCCCTCCCCGGAAAGGGACAGCGCCGTCGCCTACTGGGAAAACCAGCTGGACCGGGTGAACCGCATCCGTTCCGCCCGGCGGGAGATGCTGGAGGGGGACGTGCAAGTGGCGCTGACCCATCATCCCCTCCAGTTATCCGCCCTGCAGACCCTGCAGGAATGGACCAGCACGGAAAACGACAGCTACGTGCGCACGGTGTCTCTGGTGCTGTCCGGGCATTACGTGGGGGGCCAATGGCGGCTGCCCTTTCTGGGGGCCGTGCGGGTGCCCGATTCCGCCGAAACGGGCAACGGCGGCTGGTTCCCGGAGGATCGGCGGGTGACGGGCCTTTCCTCTTTTCTCGGCATCCCGCAGTACATCAGCCCGGGCCTGGGCACCTCCGCCGCCATCGGCCTGCCCCCCTTCCGTTTATTTAATACCCCTTCCGTCACCGTCTTGACCCTGACAACCCGCCTGACCCACTGATGAATATAAAGGACGTGAACGCCGCCATGAGCAAAACGGACCTGTATAACCGGGAATTGAGCTGGCTCGCCTTTAACCGCCGGGTGCTGGAGGAGGCCGCCAACCCGGATAATCCCCTGCTGGAGAGGGGCAAATTTCTTTCCATCTGCGGCACCAACCTGGATGAGTTTTTTATGGTGCGGGTAGGTTCCCTGGCCCACGCCGTCGCCATGGGTGATAAGAAGAAGGATCCCTCCGGCATGACGCCCCAGCAGCAGCTGGACGCGATCTTCCCCGCGGTGGAAGCCCAGGTGGCCCGTCAGTACGAGCTTTTGAACGAGGAATACCTGCCTGCCCTGGAGGAAGCCGGTATTTACCTGCTCTCCCGAAATCAATTAAACGGCGAGCAGCGGGAATGGCTGTCCCATTATTTTGACAGCCAGGTGCAGCCCCTGCTGACCCCCCGGGCCATCGACGATAAGCGCCCCTTCCCCCTGCTTTCCGCCAAACGGCTGCATATCGCCCTGCTTTTGCCGCCTGCCGATCGCTCCGGGGCGCTGCGCATGGCGCTGATCCCGGTGCCCTCCTCTCTGCCCCGGGTGACGATGCTGCCCATGGGCAAGGGCACGGCCCGGGGCGTCCTGATCGAAGAGGTGATCTCTCTCTTTGCGCACCGGCTCTTTGGGCGCGCCAAGCCCGTTGCGGTGCTGCCCTTCCGCATTACCCGCAACGCCGATTTCATCTATAACGACAGCGACGCCGACGCCCTGATCGTGGAAATGCGCAAAAACCTGAAAAAGCGCAAGTGGGGCCGGGTGCTGCGTCTGGAGGCTCCCACGGGGGGCGATACCCAGCTTTTATCCCGCCTGAAAAAATACCTGGACGTCAGCGAGCAGGGCGTGTTCCAGGTGCCGGGGCCCTTGAACCTGGATTTCTTTATGAAGCAGCTTGCCGATCTGCCCGGCTTTGACGGCCTCCGCTTTCCTCCCTTTACGCCCCGGCTGGATGAGCGTTTCCGCCAGCAGGGCAGCATTTTCCGGGCCATCCGCGGCGGCGATATCCTGCTCAATCACCCCTACGACAGCTTCGATCCGGTGGTGCGCTTCCTCTCGGAGGCGGCGGACGATCCCAACGTCATGGCGATCAAGCAGACGCTGTATCGGGTCAGTGGCAAAAGCCCTTTGGTTTCCGCCCTGGGCCGGGCTGCCCAGAACGGAAAGCAGGTCACCGTGCTCATTGAGGTCCGGGCCCGGTTTGATGAGGAAAACAACATCAACTGGTGCCTGGAGCTGGAAAAAGCGGGCTGCCACGTTTTCTACGGGGTGCCCAAGCTAAAGACCCACAGCAAGATCACCCTGGTGGTGCGCAGGGAAGCCACGGGCCTTCGCCGCTACGTGCATTTGGCTACCGGCAATTATAACGACGTCACCGCCCGGCTCTATACCGATATGGGCCTGTTCACCTGCGACGAGGCCATCGGACGGGACGCAGGGAATTTTTTCAACGTGGTGACAGGCTACGGGGAAAGCACCGAAATGGAAAAGCTGGTGGCGGCCCCCACCCACCTGCGCAGGGAAGTCAAGCGCCTCATCCAGCGGGAGCGGGATCACGCCCTGGCGGGGCTTCCCGCCCGCATCACCGCCAAGATCAACGCCCTGGTGGATCCCAAGATCATTCATCAGCTTTACAAGGCCGCCGACGCCGGGGTGGAGATCGATCTCATCGTCCGGGGCATTTGCTGCCTGAAAACGGGCGGACGGCCCAATCTGCGGGTCCGTTCCATCGTGGGCCGGTTCCTGGAGCATACCAGGGCCTTCGTCTTTGAAAACGGCGGCGAACAGGAGGTTTATCTCTCCTCCGCCGATTGGATGCCCCGGAACCTGGATAAGCGGGTGGAGCTCATGTTCCCGGTGGAGGATCCCGTCCTGCAGCGCCGGATCGTGGCCTCCCTGCAGGATGAATTAAAGGACAATCTGAAGGCCTGGAACATGAAAAAAAGCGGCAGATACGTCCGCGCCAAGCGGGAGGAGCCCCTTTTCAATTCACAGGAGGCCCGGGTGCTGGGCCCCGCCGAGATCGCGGCGCCGGTGGAGTGACGGGGAAATGGGCAAAGATCTGGAGAAACACGGCTTTTGCGTCAAAAGACGCCTTTCCCCTGGCCCCTTCCCGAAAAGCCGCTTCGGATATTGATTGCAGCGGAAAACAGACAATGCTTCAGTGAAAGGGAAAAGTATGGAACGGAAAACGATTCTTCAGCGGGATTGGACGCCCCTGATCCTGATATGCTTCATGGGCGCGCTGTGGGGGGTGCTGAGCTATCTGACGGGGATCGGGCTGCTGAGCCCCAGCCTGTACAATACCTACACCCGGCAGGCCATGGCCTGGCGGCAGGGCCTGATGCATCTGCCCCAGGATGTGCCCCATCTGGAGCTGGCGGTGTATGAAGGGGATTACTACGTATCCTTTCCCCCGCTGCCCTCGGCGGTGCTGTGGCCCCTGACTTTTCTTTTCGGCATGGATACGCCGGATAACCTGCTGGTGAAGCTGTACGCGATGGCTTCCTGCCTGATGATGTATCGGGCCCTGAAGGGCGCGGGATATTCCCGGCTGTCCGGGGGGCTGTTTGCCTTCCTGTTCTGCTTCGCCTCCTCCCTTTTGCCCCTCACCATGAACGGCGCGGTGTGGTATCACGCCCAGGTGCTGGGCTTTTTCCTGATGACGGCCTCCATCTGCTTCCTTGCCATGGATCGACCCGGCCTATCGCTGCTCTGCTGCGCCTTATCCGTGGCCTGCAGGCCCTTCAATGCCCTGTATCTGATCCCCCTGTTTTTGACCTGGCGGCTCATCCATCGCCGGGCCGGGCTGACGCTCAGGGATACCCTCTCCCACCTGTCCGTGGGCATCATCCTGGGCCTGGGCGTTGCGCTGCTGCTGGGCCTGTACAATTACGGGCGCTTCGGTGATCCCCTGGAATTCGGGCATAATTACCTGCCGGAGTTTTCCTTCCAGGGCGGCGTGCAGTTTTCCATTCAAAAAGTATCGGAACACGCGAACACATTCCTTTGGGGCTTGCCTTTGGAAAACGCCAACGGCGAATGGGTGTTCAAGCGTTATGGCTACTCCATGCTGCTGGCCTGCCCCACCCTTTCCCTCATGCTGATCTGGGCCGTCATTGATCTCATCAGGGGCCGCATGCGCTGGGAAAAGGCAGCGGTGCTTTTCACCTGCATCCTCCACGGCTTTTTTCTCATGTGGCACCGCACCATGGGCGGCTTCCAGCTGGGGGCCCGCTACGCCGTGGATCTGATCCCCTATACCTTCCTGTACCTGCTTTTGACCCCTGAAAAGAAAAAGATCGCCTGGTGGGAGGCGGCGCTGCTGATCTCGGTGCTGGCCTTTACCTGCTGGGGCTTTACGCAAGTACATATCTGAGCGGTCAACCCCGGGATCGCTCGAAAGAGCCCTTTCGGCTTTCATCCGCAGGGCCGGGTCTCCCGGCCCGAGGAGCAGCTAGGATGACTGCTTCCGATATCAATTTGCGGCTATATCGATACGCTGAAATCAGCGGCCTGACGATGCGCCAGGCCGCTGATTTTTTATGCTTCGTCTTTCAGGAATTGCAGCACTCCGTGCCACCAGGGGAAGAATACCTCGTCGGTGGAGCGGTAGATTTCATGGCGGGAGCCTTTCACAAATTCCCGTTTTCCGTCCTTCACCCGCCGGATGAATGTTCCCTGCTCCGCAGGCAATACGCTGTTATCGTCCTCCGCGGTGTAAAGCCGCAGGGGGCAATCGATCCTTTCCACCGCGCCGGGGGCCAGGATCTTTTTCGTCACCTTCATGGATTCCAGCGTCCAATCGTAGGTAGGGCCGTTGTTGTGGTAGGCGGGGTTTTCTTCCTTCACCCTGTCGTACCAGTCGAATCTTTCCCGGGAGGTGGCGCAGGAGGTATCGAAATCCTCCGGCCCGGCGTAGGGCTTGGAAAGGAAAATGCGCTTCTTCCCGCGGCCCGCCAGCTTGGCGCCCCGGCAGATGGCCTTCACCGCAAGCAGGGGCACGTTGTTCCTGTGGGGGGCGATCATGGGGGCGCACAGGGCCGCCCGGCTGAATACCTCCGGGTACTGTTCCAGGAACAGGCTGGTGACCGCGCCGCCCATGGAATGGCAGAAAATCACCCAGGGCTTGGGCAGATTGCTCACCACCTGATCGCAGACGGCCTTCAGATCCTCCACGTATTCCTCAAACCGGCTCACGTGGGTCAGGGACGGATCGGCCTTCACGCCCTCGTCCCGCCAGCTTTCGCCATGGCCCCGCTGATCGTAGGCCACCACGGAAAAGCCGTTTTCCAGCAGGGAAAAGATCACTTCCGAAAACTTGTAGGCGTTTTCCGTGAACCCGTGCAGCACCACGGCGGTGCCGTGGACGGCCTCCGGGTTTTCATACACGAAGCATTGCAGCGTTTGGTTCCCGGCGCCACGGACGGTCACCCGCTCTGCCTTTTCCCGGAGGGCGGGCAGCAATACCTGCTCCATAGTGTTTTTGTAATCCCGGGACAAAACCAGGCCGTCCTCATTGAACCCTTCCCGCATCGTCAATCACCCAGCTTTATTTCATGATCTTGCTGTAAATCTTCTTTTCATTGTACATGGCAAACAGGACGCCGCCCAGCACGCACACCGCCGCCGCCGCGATGGCGATGATGCGGTAGCCCAGGCCCGTTTCCGGGCTGATGGTGCCCAGGGACGTCACCAGCAGCATCGCCACCGCCTGGCCCATCTTCATGGAGAAGGTACGGGCGGCGTAGAACATGCCGCTGCGGTTTTCCTTGGTTTCCAGCTCGTCGCATTCCGCGATATCCGCCACCACCGCCTGGGGCAGGATGCCGAAAATCGCCATGGCGGGGGCCGCCAGCACGCACAGGATGTAGCCCTGGATCTCCGGGGCCACGGGCAGGAAGGTGCCCAGGGCGGCGGTATAGGCAAAGGCCAGGGTAAAGATGCAGAACGCCACCAGGATCAGCTTTTTCTTGCCGTATTTGGGGGTCAGCTTGCTCACCAGCGGGTAAAACAGCACGGAAAGCGCCGTCATGCCCACAAAGTAAATGGTGCTCATGCCCTCGTCCAGTTTCAGCAGCGAGGTCACAAAGAACAGCATCGCCGTCTGGAACATGGTGATGCCCAGGAAATACACGATATCGGAGGCCACGAAAATGCGGAAATCCTTGTTGCGGAAGGTGGCAGCCAGGGATTTTAAGGCCGTGGATTCGCTGGGCTGGGCGGTCACGTAATCCTTTTCCTTGATGGTGAATACCGGCACGAACATGCAGATGAGGCCGATGAGGCTCATCACCGTAAAGGTAATGCGGATCGCCAGGATGCGGTCCCCCACCATGCCCTCCAGCATGCCCCACACCATGGGCGCGGTGTAAGCGATGGCCATACCGGCGATGAAGGTGAAGGAAATGCTGGTGGAAATCGCCATCCGCGTTTTCTGATCGGTGCCCAGCTCCGGGATCAGGGCGTTATAGGGCGTGCAGTACATCGTCATAAAGAGATAGAACAGCGTCAGCATCACGAACAGGAAAACCGCGTTGATCCAGCTTTCCCCGTTGATGGGCGACCAGAAGGTGAGCACCGTCGCCAGGGCGAAGGGGATCGCCGCCAGCCGCATGAAGGGAATGCGCCGCCCATCCCTGCTCTTGCAGCGGTCCGATTTGGAGGCGATCCAGGGATCGGTCACCGCGTCGAAGATGCGCCCGAACCAGGTGATGGCGCCCAGGATCGTCAGGATGCCGAAAATCACCAGCCCCTGGGGAATGAACACCGTCTGGCCCGCGTCGATGGTTTCCTTGCTTGGCTGATAATAGCTCACCAGGAAATTGGAGATCAGCGCGCTCTGGATGCTCCAGCCGAACTGACCGATGGCAAAGCACCATACCTTGCCCTTGGAAAGCCTTTTCTTCTCGCTCATGTAAAAATACCCCTCCCGCTTGCGGCATCGCCGCTATACTATGATTGCTTTTGTCAGTATAGCATAGATTCCCTCTCAGCACAAGCAAAAAATGGGCGATCCTGAGACAGATCGTCCATTTCAGATAGCTGCATTCGTTTATTTGCTTTGCGTATAGCCCAGCGTCTTCAAGTCCTCCATGCTGTCTCGCCAGCCGGGGCGCACCTTGACCCACAATTGCAGGTTCACGTGGGTATCCAGCAGCTTTTCGATATCCGCCCGGGCCTCGGCGCCGATCTTTTGCAGCATGGTGCCCTTTTTGCCGATGATGATGCCCTTATGGGAGTCCCGTTCGCAATAGATGGTGGCGTCGATCTCGGTGAAATGATCGTTCAGCTTCTTCATCGCCATCATTTCCACGCCGATGCCGTGGGGCACCTCGTCCCGCAGGTTCCGAAGGGCCTTTTCCCGGATCAGCTCGGCGCAGATATCCCTCTCCGGCTGATCGGTGAGCATGTCGTCGGGGAAATACTTGGGGCCCTTGGGCAGGTGGGCGGTCAATTCCTTCTTCAATTGCTCCACCCCGTCTCCCGTCTTGGCGCTGACGGGGATAATGCCGTCGTAGGGCAGATCCTTAAAGGAATCGATGACCCCCAGCAGGGCTTTGGGCTCCACCAGGTCGATCTTGTTGAGCACCAGCAGCTTATACACCTTTTTCCGGCTCATTTCCTCGGCGATGCTGCGGTCGTGGGGCCCGATGGCGGTCACATCCACCAGTACCAGCAAGGCGTCGATGCCCTCCATGGCCTCCTGGATGGACTGCACCATGTATTCCCCCAGCTTGGTGCGGGGCTTGTGGATGCCCGGGGTATCCACGAATACGATCTGGCTGTTTTCGCTGCCCATCACCCCCATCACCCGGCTGCGGGTGGTCTGGGGCCGGGCGGAGGTGATCGCCACCTTTTCCCCCACCAGGGTATTGAGCAAGGTTGACTTTCCCACGTTGGGCCGCCCCACGATGGTGGCAAAGCCGGAACGGAAAGAGGCTTTTTCGGACATATTTGCTTTCCCTTCTTTTGTTATTCTTTCCCCAAGATCTCTGTCATCCCGCTGCTGGGCCCAAAGCCGTGGGGCAGCAAGGCATTCAGCGGCGCTTCGTCCCTTTCCTCCCCACAGGCCACGATGACCCGAAGGGCGGGGGCAAACTCATTCAGAGCCTGGCGGCAGACGCCGCAGGGCCAGGCCATGGATTTTTCGGCGGCAATGGCGATGGCGATGAATTCCCTTTCTCCCTCGCTGACGGCCTTGAAGAGGGCCGTGCGCTCGGCGCAGTTGGTGACGCTGTAGGAGGCGTTTTCGATATTGCAGCCGGTATAGACCCTGCCGTCCCGGCACAAAAGCGCCGCCCCCACCTTAAAATGGGAATAAGGGGAATAGGAAAAGGTCATAGCCTCCTTGGCCCGGGCCACCAGTTCATCGTCCGTCACCCGGTTCAGCCCCGCCTTTTCAAGCGCCCTCTCCTCCATGCGCCGCATCCCTTTCTTGTCTTCCTCATTCATATGATCGTAGCCCATGAGATGAAACAGCGCGTGGGCGGTGAGATACGAAAGCTCCCTGTTCAGGCTGTGCCCGTATTCCGCCGCCTGCTCCTTCGTTTTTTCCAGCGAGATCACGATATCCCCCAGGAAGCACCGGCCCGTTTCATCCCGCTCCCTCCTGAGCTTATCCTGTCTCTTTCCCAAAGTCTCCCGGGGCGTGCAATCGGTGGAGGGGAAGGAAAGCACGTCCGTTTCCCGGTCGATGCCCCGGTATTCCCGGTTGATTTCCCGGATGGTTGCGTTATCCGTGATCCTCACCTGAGCGTAGGCTGGTAAACCGATGCCCTCCTCCTGCACGCACTGCTCCGCCACCCGGCGGAGCATTTCCTCCGCCCCGGGGATTTTATCGCCGTCCCATTCAATATACAGCCTGGCGCTCACTTTTCCACTGCCTCCCCGTCCTCCGGGATGATCTCCGTTTCCTTCAGGGGCAAAGGCTCGATGGTTACCAGCTTATCGATTTCCACCGGCGTTACCGTGGGGGGCGGGGCCACAGGCTGCAGCGCCACCGCCATCTCGGGGGTCACGGTGGGCGCCGCCGCCTGGGGGTTCAGCTCCACGGTGGGGGCGGTGCCGTCCTCCGGCGTCACGATGGAAACGGTGCTTTCACGCTCGATCGTCATTTCCTCCGCTTCCATCTGAGCCTTCTGGGCCTTCTGGTTCATTTCCTCCATATCCGGGTATTCGATGCGCTCGTGGAACACCCCGGTCAGCACCTGGGTGGCGGCGGCGCAGATCTTATCGATATCCCGAAGCGTCAAAGGGCAGTCGCTTAATTGCCCGTCCTCCAGCTTGCCCCGCACCAGTTTTACAATGAATTCCTCGATGCCCTCGGTGGTGGGGTTTTTCATGGTGCGCACGGCGGCCTCGATGGTATCGCACAGCATGATGATGGCCCCCTCCCGGGTCCTGGGCGGGTGCCCGTCGTAGCGGAAGGCGTTGATATCAACGGGCTTTCCGTCCGCCATCTGCAGCGCCTTATGATAGAAGAACATGACGGGGGTGTTGCCGTGATGCTCGCCGATGATATCCTGCACCGCCTTAGGCAATCGATATTGCTTTGCCAGGGCTACGCCATCCTTGGTGTGGGCGGTGAGGATGGCGGCGGATACATAAGGATCGGTATGATCGTGGGCGTTGACGCCGCCCATCTGGTTTTCGGCAAAGAAGGAAGGCCGCTTCAGCTTCCCGATATCGTGGTAATAGCCCCCCACCCGAGCCAGAAGCGGGTTGGCCCCGATGGCCTCCGCCGCGGCCTCCGCCAGGTTGGATACGATGGTGGAATGATGATAGGTGCCCGGCGCCTCCAGCAAAAGCCTGCGAAGCAAAGGCTGGTTGGGGTTGGAAAGCTCCATGAGCTTCATGGGCGTCGGAAGGTTAAAGATCATTTCCAGCAAGGGCTGCAATCCGATGCACAGGAGCGTACCGATGATAATGCCCCCCGCCCGCCAGGCGGCGTTGATCAGCGTGCCGTTTAAGGAAGTAGCCGTCATCAGCCCCAGGGCGATCATCACCGCCGCGTCCGCTGCTGCGGCGGCAAGGCCGGTGAGCAGCGTCCACAGCCTGCCGGTGCGCCTGCATCCCATCAGGGCGGCGACAGAGCCGGAAACCAGGCCGCAGGCCATGAGATGGGCCATCTTATCGGCGTATTCCTCGCTGCCCCCGGCGCACAGGGCCGCCACCAGCACCGTCAGCGCCACATTGCAGGCCAGGGCGGGGTGAGGCCCCAGCAGCGACGTGCACAGCAGCGCGCACACCACCATGGGGGCCAGGTATGCGTTCGCCAGCCGGGCCAGTTCGCAAAGCAGCAAAGCCGAAAGGAAAATGGCAAAGAACAAAAGCAGCTTATCCGTATCCTGCAGGACGCCTTCCTGCCTGAATCCCCGGAGCTGCCACAGAAGCACCCCCATCACCAGCAGCACCAACACCCCGGCCCCCAGATAGGTGGTGATATCCACGCTGCCGTCGCTGAGCAGCCCCAGGCTGGAGAGCATGGCAAGCTGGCTTTCGGTGACGCTGCCCTCGCCCCGGACCACGATGTTCTGCCCCTGTCGATACACCACCGGCTCCACGCCGTCCCGAGCGGCCTGGCGGGCGGCGTCGGTGGCCTCCTGATCGATGAGCATATTGGCCCGAAGGCAAGCGTTCAGCACCGCCGGCACGATATTCTGCCCCAGGGGAATGGAAATGCGGTAGCTCACCAGCTGACGGATATTATCCCTTTCTACGCTCTCCTTGCCTTCGGTGACGTTCTTTTGCATGGTGCTCTGCAGGGCGGCATACACCAGGCTGTAAGCCGTTTCCAGCTCCTCCTGAGTGCTTCGCAGCAGCGCCGTCACCTGGTAATCCCGAAGGGAGATCAGCGTCAGCATATCCTGGGCGTACTGCAATTCTTCCCGGGTAAAATTCCGGGTGGGAGAAATGTCCGTAAGCGTTTCCCCGTACTGGTGCACCCTCCGAAGCTGCTCAAAAATGGCGTCGTAATCCGCCAGCACCGCTTCGGTGACGCCCTCCTGATACTTATAGGTAGGGGTGACGGCGGCGGCGGCTTCCTCCCGTTTGCGCTCGGTAGCGATCTCATCCACCACGTCCTTGGTGGCGGTGATGGTGCTGGGGGGCACCATGCCCACCTGCAGCTTATACCGCACAGGGGACACCGCAGCCACCACCACCACCAGGATCAGCGCGATGCCAACCAGACAGATCAAAAGCCGCACAGCCCCGGAGGAGGACTGCAGGAAATCTCTTAAGCCCCGCTTCTTTTCAGGGGAATGATTGCGCTTCACGTTTCTTTCCCTTCCTTCGCCTCATAAGCCTCGTAGGCCTGCACGATGCGCTGCACCAGGTCGTTTCGCACCACGTCCTTGGCGGTCAGGCGCACGATCTTCACGTCCGGCACCTGTTCCAGCACTTCCATGGCCTCAACCAAGCCGCTTTTCCGTCCCTTGGGCAGATCGATCTGGGAAATATCCCCCGTCACGATGCACTTGCTGCCGGCGCCCAGGCGGGTCAAAAACATTTTCATTTGCTCGGTGGTGGTGTTCTGGGCCTCGTCCAGAATGATGAAGGCATCTCCCAGGGTGCGGCCCCGCATGAAGGCCAGCGGCGCCACCTCCAGCGTGCCCCGCTCCGTGAGCCGCTGGTAGCTTTCCACCCCCATGATCTCATACAGCGCGTCGTACAGCGGGCGCAGGTAGGGGTCCACCTTCTGGGTCATATCCCCGGGCAGGAAGCCCAGCCTTTCCCCCGCTTCCACCGCCGGGCGGGTCAGAACGATGCGCTCCACCTCTTTATTCTTCAGCGCCACCACCGCCATCGCCATGGCAAGGTAGGTTTTCCCCGTACCGGCAGGGCCCACCGCCACGGTAAGCTCCCCGCTTCGCACGGCGGATACGTATTCCCGCTGCCCCAGGGTTTTGCATTGGATGCGGCGGCCCCGATGGGTGATAGCGACCACGTCGCCCAAAATTTCCTCCATCTGGTCCAGTTTGCCTTCCTTTGCCAGGGTGACGGCGTAACGGATGCGGGCCGCATCCACGTATTCTCCCCGGCGCAGCATATCGGTCAGCTTCCCGATCACCTGCTCCGCCAAAGCGATATCCGCTTCCTCGCCCTGGATGCGCAGCTCCTGCCCCCGGAGGGAAACAGCCACGTTCAATTCCTGCTCCAGGGCCGCCATATTCCGATCGTTCATGCCGAATAAGGACAGATAGGTTTCCATATTTTCCAATGTCAATTCCAAATAAACGCGCATCTCCTTTGGGGGCTTGTCCGGGCCGGAGGAGGCCGCGCTTATTTCAGCGCGGCTGAAACCGCCCAATATCCCGCTTCACCTCAGCCGTAGCCTCGGTCAGTATAGTATCCCCATCTATCATACTAAAATTAATCCATTTGTCAACTGTTTCATCCCCCAGCAGCGCTTTATTCAAAAGGGCCAGCGCCGCCCTTTGCCCCTCTTTCTTCACATCCTCTATGCTGCGCTGCCCCGTTTCCAGCGCCGCTTCATAATAGGTTTCCCTCACCACCTCCATGGGCAGCCACGCCCCGCCCAGGGGCAAGCGCCTTGCCTCCCGGTCCCAGGTCAGATAATCGGGCGTTTCCCGAAAGGCCAGGGCGAACAGGGGCGTTTCGATCACCGTCCGCCGGGTTTGCCTGCCGGTAGGCAAGGCGTTTTCCTCATAAAGGGGAAGGCGCACCCGGGCCGAAACCCACACCCGGGCCGCCGCTTCGCCCCGGGCCTTTACGGGGATCATTTCCCCATTCCCGCCTCTTTCCTCCCCCCGGATCAATACCTGCCCGGCCCGGACGAAATCCCCCGCCTTCTTTTCCGCCGTGCCCGCATACACCGTAAGATTCGTCAGCAGCCCGTCCTCCGCCGCCACCACGTCCCCTGTCCTTCCTTCCGTTTTCACCTCCGGCGGCGGCACCCCCTCCTCCAGCGTGATCCGAAGGGCCACCCCGGCCCACTCCGCCCGCACCCATTGCACCCGGGGCCACCGCCATTCCAGCTGTTCTCTCAGCCGCGTCAGATCCACGCTCTGCCGCAGGGCGCCCGGCACGGCGCCTATTTCCTGCAGATAGGTCCGGGCGTCCGCTTCGTAAGCCCCGGCGTTGATGACCTCCACCGCCCATACGTACCGAAGGGACAAGGCCGCCGCCAGGCATCCCAGCAAAAGCCCCAGCCCCAGGCCCCAGCGGTTTTTCAGGGCCCGAAGCCACCGAAACAGACCAACGGCCTTTCCCGCTGTCATATCAAAGCCCTTCTCCCGTGCCAGGCTTTGCAGCGCTTCGTAGTCCTTGGGAGAACAGATCACCGTCATTTCCCCGCTCCGCTGCCTTCGGATCATCCGGGGCCGCACCCCCTGGGTCCTTGCCTCGTTCAGCAGCCTTTCCAGGTTGAGGCCGCGTATTTTCCCTTTTACCCACAGCCGCATCCTTATTCTCCCTCGATCCCGACGCCATCCACCCGGCCCCGCACCATCAGATCCTCCGCCCCGAAATACCCGATCACCAGATCCTGCCCCCGGATCTCCAGTATCCCCAGGGGCGTGCGGATACGCACCCGGGCCGTATCATATGAAAAAAGGCCGGTGTGGCCTTCCACCAGCACTTCGCCCCGCCCGTTCAGCGTCACCCGGGGCTGGGCGCTTTGCTTAACCCCCGCGGCGATCCATTCATTCATGCCCAATTCGCTTCACCTCAGGGCAGTATATGAGCCTTTCACACAAAAAAAGAACGGAAAGCATTGCCGCCTCCCATCCCGCTGTATAAAACCCCCCGGGATCGTACGAGAGGGCCGCGGCCCTTTCGAGCTATCCCGGGGGTTATGGATGGCCTGAGCGCTTTCGCCCAGCGATGAAGCGCAGGGCGTATGAGCGAAGGAAGGGACGTAAAGCCGGCCTTCCCTTCGCGGCAGCGTAAGCCGTCAGATTGTGAATTGCTGAATGTCCGCCACCAGATCGTCGCAGTTATCGTCATACACGTCCAGGGTGATGGGCTTGCTCAGATCCAGAGAAAAGATGCCCAGGATGGACTTGGCATCCACCACATGGCGGCCCGCCCGCAGATCCACTTCGTAGGGATAGCGGTTCACGGTGTTTACGAACGCCTTGACCTCTTCGGCGTAGTTCAGCCGGATGGGGATTGATTTCATAACAACGCACCTCCTCAATTACCAATCATTATAGCGCACAACGCGACGGATTGCAAGGGATCACATAGATAAATCTGCTCGCTTTTTGCACATTTTTTCTATTTTTTATGCGCCCAGCTTCCGCATGGACACGTTCAACCGGCGCAGCGTTTCATCCTTGCCCAGCAGATAAGCGATCTCAAACGCCCCGCCGGGGGTGCTTTCCTGCCCCGATATGGCGATGCGCAGGGGCCAGAGCACCGCGCCGTTCTTTTTGCCCCATTCGGCGATCCTGGCGAGCACGGTATCGTGGATGTTCTGCTCCGTCCAGTCCTCGATGCCCTCCAGCACAGGCAGGAGCAGCGGCAGAACTTCCCGGGCCACGTTTTCATCGCTCTTTTGCTTCTTATTGAAGAAGATGGCGGTATCGTAATCCGGCATGTCCTTCAGGAAGGCGATCTTTTCCGGGATGCGGCTGAAAATATCCGTGCGGCTCTGCATCAGCTCCGCCAGGCGGCGGTAATCCATCTGCTTTCCCGAAAGCGCCCGATCGAACCAGGGCGTCGCCATCTCCAGATACCTGTCAAAGTCCATTTTCTGCACGTACTGGCTGTTCATCCATTCCAGCTTCGTCACGTCGAAAATGCCGGGGGATTTATTCAAATGCTTCACGTCGAAGGCCTGGATCAGCTCCTCCATGGTGAAAAACTCCTGATCCGTCCCCGGGTTCCAGCCCACCAGCGCCAGATAATTCACCAGCGCCTCCTTCAGGAAGCCCTTCTGGATAAAATCGCTGTAATAGGCGTCCCCGTCCCGCTTGGAAAGCTTGTGATTGGCGTCCCGCATCACGGTAGTCAAATGGATATACTGGGGAATCTCCCAGCCGAAGGCGTCGTAAAGGAAGTTATACCGGGGGGTGGAGCTCAGGTACTCCATGCCCCGCAGCACGTGGGTAATGCCCATCAGGTGGTCATCGATGACGTTGGCGAAATTGTAGGTGGGCATGCCGTCCTGCTTGATGAGCACCATATCGTCCATGCAGTCGCTGTTGGGAAAGGTCATTTCCCCGAACACCAGGTCCTGATACGTGGTGGTGCCCTCGGTGGGCGCGTTCATGCGGATCACGTAGGGCACCCCGGCGTCCAGCTTGGCCTGCACTTCTTCCTTGCTTAAATTCAGGCAATGCTTATCGTATTTGAAGGTTTCGCCCTTCGCTTCGGCGGCGGCCCGGCGCTCCTCCAGCTCCTCCTTGGTGCAGAAGCAGTAATATGCCTTGCCCTTTTCCACCAGCTCCTTGGCGTAAGGCAGGTACAGGTTTTTTCTTTCGCTCTGGATATACGGCCCGTAATCGCCCCCTACGTCCGGGCCCTCGTCCCAGTTCATGCCGCAGTCCCGGAGGGTGTCGTAAATCACTTCCGTAGCGCCCTCCACAAACCGCTCCTGGTCCGTGTCCTCGATGCGCAGGATGAATTTTCCGCCCATCTTCCGGGCAAAGAGATAATTATACAGCGCCGTGCGCACGCCCCCCAGGTGCATGAACCCCGTGGGCGACGGCGCAAAGCGGGTGCGAACTTGAGCCATGAGAAAAACCTCCTTCTTATTTGGGGGAAACCGTTCTTTGGTGCCAAAGAACGGTTTCCCCCAAGCCCCCTTCCAAGAAAGCAGACTCGGAAAGGAGCAATTTCGTCCTTTGTTGCAAATTCCCCGCGTTACTTCTGGGGCTTATAGCTGTCTTTCAGGCTGACGACCCGGTTATAGACGCTCTTTTCTTCCGTGGAATCCGGGTCTTTGCAGAAATAGCCCATCCGAAGGAACTGGAAGGTATCCCCCACATTGGCGGAGATCAGCGTATGCTCGCAGTAGCCGTTCACGGTCTGCAAGGATTCCGGGTTCAGGAAAGCGGTCACGTCCTTTTTTGCTTCAGGAGACGCGGTGTCCCATTCCTCGGTCATCAACTGATCGTAGAGCCGGGCCTCGAAGGCGGCGCAGTCGTTTGCGTTCACCCAATGGATGGTGCCCTTTACCTTGCGGTTGGCGCCTTCCGAGCCGGAGCGGGAAGCAAGGTCGATGCTGCATTCGATATGATCGATGCCGCCCTCGGCGTCATGCACCACGTTTTCGCACTTGATGATATACGCGCCCTTGAGCCGCACTTCCCCATCCGGCTTCAGGCGGAAGAATTTCTTGGGGGGCTCCTCCTCAAAATCCTCCCGTTCGATCCAGATCTCCCTGCTGATGGTGACCTGCCTGTCCCCCATATCCGGGTGATCCGGGTGGTTTTCCATGGGCAGGGTATCCGTCCAGCCTTCCGGCACGTTGGTGAACACCACCTTAACGGGGTTCAAAACCGCCATTACCCGGGGGGCCGTATTGCCCAGGGCGTCCCGGACGCAGGCATCCAGCATCTGTACATCCACGGTGGAATCGGCCTTCGCCAGGCCCACCTGCTCCACAAAATTGCGGATCGCCAGCCCGGGATAGCCCCGGCGGCGCATGGCGGTGAGGGTGGGCATCCGGGGATCGTCCCAGCCCTTCACATAGCCCTCCTCCACCAGGCGGCGAAGGTGGCGCTTGCTCATCACGGTGCGGGTAATATTGAGCCTGGCGAACTCGATCTGCCGGGGCCCGAAATAGCCCTTGCCGTCCCCGGCCCGGAAACCGGCCTTTTCCACGAACCAGTCGTACAGGGGCCGATGATCCTCATATTCCAGAGAGCACAGGGAATAGGTGATCCCCTCAAAGGCGTCGGACAGGGGATGGGCAAAATCGTACATGGGATAGATGCACCAGGTATCCCCCGTGCGCCAATGCTCCTTGTAGAGGATGCGGTACATGGTGGGGTCCCGCATGTTCATGTTGGGGGAGGCCATATCGATCTTGGCCCGAAGGATATACCGTCCCTCGGGGAATTCCCGGTTCTTCATCCGGCGGAAAAGGTCCAGGCTTTCCTCCATAGGCCGGTCCCGCCAGGGGGAATTTTTGCCGGGGGTGGTAAGCGTTCCCCGGTATTCCCGCATTTCATCGGCGGTCAGCTCGTCCACGTAGGCCAGGCCCCGCTTGATGAAATCCTCGGCGATATCGTAGAGCCGCTGGTAATAATCGCTGGCATAGAACAGCCCGCCGGTCCAATGGAAGCCCAGCCATTCGATATCCCGCTCGATGGCCTTCACGTATTCGGTGTCTTCCTTGGCGGGGTTGGTATCGTCAAAGCGCAGATTGCACAGCCCGCCGTATTTTTCCGCCGTGCCGAAATCGGTGATCAGCGCCTTGCAGTGCCCGATGTGGGGGTAGCCGTTGGGCTCGGGGGGAAAACGGGTGTGCACCTGCTGGGCCCGTCCCTCCGCCAGATCCTGGTCGATGGCGTCCCAGATAAAATTGCTGCGTGCGTTCTCGTTCTCCATAACCGATTCCCTCCATTTCCGTATCCAAAGGGCGCCCCTTCCAAGGCGCTTGTACCATTATAATGGGAAATCAGCAAAAACACAAGGGCGGAAAACAAAAAATGCCCGGCTGAGGGCCGGGCCAGCGCAATATTTTTTATGTGTCCGCCTGCTCCAGATGCTTTAAGCGGGAGATGGCGTGGCTGATGACCCGCAGGGCTTCGTCCGCCCGAATCAGCTCCATGCAGCCAAAAGGCGCGTCCAGCAGCCTTTCCCACATGAACCTTTCCGCCTCGATGAGCAGCGTCACGCCCCCGGGGCCGCCGCCCTGGCGGATGAAAGCCGCCTCCTCCATGAGGCGCAGATACACGGCGGTATAGCTGTCCCACAAAAGCTCCGGGAGCAGCGCCTGGGAATAATGGAATTCCCCCTTGGCCCGCAGGTATTCCAGCAGCTTTTCCATTTCGGGGAAAAACAGCTTTTTCTGGGCGTCCAGCATGGCGTCCAATACCACCCGCCCGTCGCTGAGGCCGATCAAAGGCAAAAGCAGCGCCAGGGTGTTTTCCTCCCCGTCCCGAAAGGGCATGGCGTAATAGACCAGCCCGTTGAGCCGATCCAGGTTTTCCTCATACACCTTCTCACGGAAAGCGGCGAAGCTCTTTTCCGCCTTCTGGCGGCACAGCTCCGTCAGCACCTGCAATTTGGATTCGTAATGGTGGTAAAAGCTGCCCTTGCTGCAATTCAGCCTGTCCAGGAAATCCTGGATGGTGGCCCCGGCATAGCCTTTTTCAAAAAACAGTTCCTCCGCCGTATCCACGATGGCCTGCTTGCGAAGATCGCCCTTCAGCACGCCCCTTCGCCCCTTTCCTCAGTTGTATTCGATCACCTGCTGGATCATCTGATAATCCGAGGTGCATAAAAGCTCCCGCTTCACTTCCGCGCCGTTTTGCCGATAAACCTTGTACGTCTCCACCAGATACCCCGTTCGGGCCTTTTTCTTTTCCTGCACGGTGCCGGGCTCCAGCAGGGGGTTTTGCTCGTAAATAGGCTCGCTTGGCGGCGGGGTGGAGGAGATCAGCTTCGTTTCCAGGTCGATCCTTTTCCCCGGCCCCAGGGTGCCGCCGTAAAGCTCCACGGTGCATACCCGCTGCTGATAATAGGCCACGATGAAAATGGGGGTATCCCGATCGTTGCGGAAGGAAAAATCCAGGTTGGGCCAGTTCACCGTGGCGTCCCGGCCCTTATCCACGTAATTGCTGGGCCAGGTGTGAGGCGCACGTTTCAGGATCGTCATATCCGCCATGGCGGCGGCGTTAAAGAGGGTGCTGCTCACCTGGCAAACGCCGCCCCCCACCTCGTCCACCGTGGCCCCGCCCTGAATGGCGGCGGCTGGCAGATAGCCCTTTTCGGCGGTGCGCTGGCCCGTGGTCTTGTTGAAGGAAAAGGTCTCTCCCGGCATCACCACGGTATTCATCAACGCGTGGCAGGCAAGGTTGATATTATTGTTCCGATTGCTGTCGGCGGTGGTCTGGGTAGAATAGCTGGAAATCAGGGCGAAGGACTGCATCAGCTGCTCCGCCGTCACCCGAGGGGCCACGGCCTGGCTCTGCACGAAAATCCGGGCGCTGTAATCCCGCCGGTCCAGGGCGGAAATCAATTGATCGTACAGGGCGTCTCCATCCATGCGGCGGCCCGTTTGATCCTGGGTAAAGGTAAAGGATCTGGTGTTGAAATCAAAGGTCGCCACCTGGGCATCCGCCGCGTCCCGGTTCACCCGGTTTTCGATGATGCCCACCAGCTGCCGCACCCGGGCGGGATCGTAGGTCACGGCGGTCGTCAGGTTCACGGGGGTGGTGACGGTGTGATAGAGGTGCTGATAGCGGTACTCAAAGGGCGTGACGGAGGAAGCGATGGTCTCCGGGGATCCCTGCCTGCCGATGGCGTAGGCCGTATCCAGCACGGCGGCAAGGTTGCGCTCCAGGGGCAATTCGTTCCCCGTCAGGTTCCACACGTCCGAATCCACCTGCACGGTGATATTCAGCGCCGCGGCGGCGCCTGTGTTCCCGTTTTCCAGGGCCTTTCGGGCCTCCTCCTTCGTCATGCCGCCCACGTGCACCCCGTCCACCCGCACCCCCTGGGCGATGGTGGATTGGTTCACGATCTGGGCCTTCTGCCGGAAAATCTTTTCCGGCTCCCGAAGAGAAACCACCCCGTAGAGCATCAGGCACAAAACCGCCAGCGCGGACAGGAAAACGCAGGCCCACAAAGCGGTGCGCCGGGGCTTGCGGGGCGTTCCCCCCGCGGCCCAGCCATATCCCGCGCTTTGCACAGCCACGGGCTCCGCCGTCCGGGCAAGGTCCTCCTGCCGGGCCGCCCGATACACCATATCCGGGTAGGCGGCCCAGTCCTCCTGGGTGCGCTGGGCCATTTCCGGCCTTTCCTCCTGGGGAAATGCGGGGCGCATGCGCCCGTTTCCTCCCTGCTTCTGGGTCATGCCGCCCCACCTCTCTTCATAAACAAACCTGATTCTATTTAATTGTAATATTTCTGCGCTGTCTTGTCAATATTTCCCGTAATTTTTACAAAATTATTTCTTTTGTTCATATTTTTGCTTATTTTCCGTGCTTTGGTCTGATGAAATAATACCGCGCCGAAACGCGGTATATTTGGGAAGGCCGTTTCAGCGCCAGTTTTCCGTGAGTCTGAAAAAGCCTTCCAGCAGGCCGGGCAGCCGCACGTCCTGGGCTGCCACGGCGGGGATTTCCGCCACCACCTGATCCCGGAGCATCAGCCGCACGGTGCCAAGAGGGTCCCCCGCCTTCACCGGGGCGGTGACGGATTCGGGCAGCACCGTTTCAAAGGTCAGCTGCTTTTGCTCTCCCGGGCGCAGCAGCAGCGATAAGCCCTGGCCCAGGGCCGCCTCCACCTGATCCCGGGCCCCCAGCTTTACGGGCACCGTGACCCCGGTCAGGTCCCCTGCCCGGGCCACTTGGGCCCGCTGGTAAGCGGAAAAGCCGTAATCCATCATAGCCCGGGCCTCGTCAAAGCGGGTCTGGCTGTTGGGAACCCCCAGCACCACGGCAATGAGCCGCATGCCGTTTCTCTCCGCCGTAGCGGAAAGGCAGTATTTGGCCTCGCTGGTGCTGCCCGTTTTCAAGCCGTCGCAGTCGGCGTAAAACCGCACCAGCCGGTTGGTGTTGGTCAGGTCGGTCACCCTGCCCGACGGGTGGGTCAGGGTATCCAGCCAGGTGGATGAATATGTAAAATATGTGGGGTGGCCGGTCACCGCCCGGCTGATCACCGCCACGTCCCGGGCGCAGGTATATTGCCCGTCGGCGGGCAGGCCTGTGCAATTCGCATATTGGGTATTTTCAAGGCCCATCTCCGCCGCTTTGGCGTTCATGAGGGTGACGAAGCTTTCCTCCGTCCCGGCGACGTATTCCGCCAGGGCGGCGGCGCTGTCGTTGGCGCTGGCAATGATGGCGGATTTCAGCAGGTCTTTCAGCTGATACTTACTTCCCGCGTCCAGAAAGGCCTGGCTGCCCGGCTGGGCCGCCGCCGCGGTGGATACGGTGATCTCATCCTCCAGGGTGATTTCCCCCGCGTCCAGCTTTTCCAGGACGATCAGCAGCGTCATCAGCTTCGTGATGGACGCGGCGGGCCTGTGCTCATCCGCGTTCTTTTCAAAGATCACCGTGCCGCCCTCCGCCTCCATCAGGATGGCGCTGGGGGCGGTGAGGGCCATGGGCGCGCCCTCCTCCAGCGGGGCCGCCAAAGCGGCGGGGGACGCGGAAACCATCAGCGTCAGGACGCACAAAACGCAGCACATACGCAAAAAACGGGCCATGCAATTCTCCTCCTTTTCAGGTTCAGCATGGCCCGGAAAAGCACGTTTTATTCGATAGATGAAAGAGGATGACGTTGAAGGCGCTGCCATCCGGCGCCTCCCCAGGCCCCGCCCGTTCGGATCCTGCGGACGCAAAAACCAGGCAGCGTAAGAGTAAGGCCCTCGTTGCTTTATCCGCCCTGCCCCGTCGTCTGGGCGGGGCACAAGGGACGCAAGCCGCAGGGTTTCACAGGCCTCCGACGGTCATTCCACAGGCTGCAAAGGCACGTACCCCGCCTGCGCTACGGCCTTTTGCCCTGCCGGGCTTACGAGCCAATCGACGAAGGCCGCCGTATTGTCGTCGCCCTTGCGATAGACGGCGTAATAGTTCACCGTGAAGGGATAGGCCCGGGACTGCAAGTTTTCATCGGTAGGCGCAACGCCGTCGATGGCAAGCACCTTGATGCCTCCGCTTTCCACCAGCTCGTTCACGTAATACAGGTAGCTGTACCCGATAGCGTTTTGCCCGTTATCGTAATTGCCCACCTGCTCCACAGCCTCCGCCATGCCGTCGGAAATGTAGTTGGCGTTGGGCGTGCTCATGTTCAGCCCCTGCATCACCATTTCCTCCATAGCGGTCTGGCTGCCGCTGCCGTGAGGCCGCTGGTAAGCATCCACAGCCCGCTGCTCGCCGCCTGCCTGGGCCCAGGAGATGATCTGCCCGGTATAGATTTCCTGAATCTGGCGCACCGTCAGGCTCTCCACCGGGTTTTGACTGTTCACCATGAAAATGAAAGCGTCGCAGCAGAAGGGCACATATTCCAGCTCCACCCCGGCGTCCTCCGCGGCCTTCCGCTCGTCGGCGTTGGGATAGGTCGCCAGCACCAGGTCGATGGGGTGGGTATCGTCCATCATGATCCCCCGGCTTTTCACGGTGGAAAGGGGATTGGGTTTATTCGCCGTAAGCCTCTCATAGGCGTAGGGCGTGGTGGAGAAGTTCACAAAGCCGTTCATGTCCTCCTCGGTCAAGCCCAGCCATTGCCGGGCCAGCTCCATCGCCATGGGCACACAGACAGTGCTGCCGTCCATGCTGGGATAGGTGCCGTAGGAAGCGATGAACAATCCTTCCTCTCCCAAGGGCGTGACATCGCCCAGACGGAAGAAATCCCCCTCCGCATACTGCTGCCAATCCTCATCCCGGGTCAGGGCCTGGCTGATCTGGCTCCAGGAGCCGGTATCCGGGTTATCCGCCAGGGCAGGCGCCGCCAGCAGCCACAGGGCCATCACCGCGCACAGAAGCTTTTTCATGTTCTCATTCCCCCTCGTTCACTTTCGTTATGATCTTCACCTGACAGCGGGGCACCCAGCCCTCCGCAAAGCCGGTGCTGACCCGGTCCCAGCCGTCCTTTTCCTCCAGCACCTTCACCTGATCGCCGGTAAACAGCTCCTCCAGCATTTCGCCATTGGGAGAAAGCAAAAGCGGGATCGGATCGTAGGGATCGTCGGCAAACACGATGCCATAGTTCCCCTCCTTCCCATTCGCATCCCGAAACAGGGTCACTTCCTGAATGGGCAGGTAAGCGCGCTGCGCATAGTCGTTCCACCAGATTTCGATAAACGGCCCATACAGCTCAAAATCCGTTTCACCGCCGTCCCATTCCTCCTCTTCCGGCGGGCGGGCGGAACCCCAATCGTAGGTAAACAGCGTTTCATTGTTGATGACCCGCACCTCTCTTGCCTCCGCCCAGCCCAGATCCTGGTAGGTTTTCGCCTCCTGGAGAGAGCAGCGCCCGTCCTTCAGGACGCAGGATCGCAGGATATAGCCCCGGGGCAGATACAGGACGGGCTGGCCTCCCCGGCTTTCCCGATAGACGGCGATCCATTCTTCCTCTCCCACAAGCCTTGCCGGTTCGTAGAGGGGAACGTAGTCGTCGTCCTCCTCGCCGCGCTTTTCTTTCAGCGTATCGCCGTTATCCCCACGGAAGATGGAATCGTCGGCGTAATACACCGTCCAGATGCCGCTTTCATCCTTGTCCGCCTCCAGGCCCTGGGGCAGGGACACCAGCTCCAACGATACGCATTCGTCAAAGATCCCCGTGCCGATCTCCTTCACCGTCAGGGGCAGGGCGGCGGATTGGAGCCGGGTGCAGCCGGAAAAGGCGTAATCCTCCACCGCCTGCAATCCAATGGGCAGGGACAGGGTTTTGAGATGCTCATTTTGGATGGCCCGCTTCCCGATGCGCTCCACCCCGGCAGGCACGTCCCAGTGTTCATCCATCCGGGCGTTGGGATAAGCCAGCAGCGTTTTCCCGTCCCTGGTAAACAGCGCCCCGTCCACGGACTTGTACAGCGGATGATCCTCCGGCACCTCATAAGCATACACGGAGCAATCATATAAGGCATCGTAGATTTGTTCGTAGGGCACCGCCGCTTCGATCCGCAGCACGTCGAAAAGGCACAGATAGAAAGCCCCTTCATAGATTTTTTCCAGGGAGGCGGGCAGCGTAAATTCGGTAAAGGAGAAGCAGTCAAAGGCCTCCGAGCCGATGCGCTTCAGGCTTTTCGGCAGCAGGACCCGGGAAAAGTCGATTTCGTCCCGGTAAAACCACAGCCCCTCCCGTTCCTCAAACCAGGCTTCCTCCTCCGGGTCTTCGATATAATCCCAATCCTCCGTCTCCGGGTTATAGACCGAATTTCCCGTGTAGTCTCCCAGCCTTTCCAGCCCTTCAAAGATCGTCAGGGTGCCGCCCTCCAGAGCGCAGTAAGGCGCGTACTCCGCAAACGGGTCATATTCCTCTTCCGCCATCCCGGAAGCGCACAAAAGCGCCAGCCCCAGGATCAGGCATAAAAACCGCCGCATGGCTTTTCTCCTCTCTGCATGTCTTCCTCCATTATGACGAATGAAAAGGCCGGATTGTTCCATCATTCGGGAAAAAACTGAAAAACCGGGCCGCTTGCCGGCGTCTGCCGGAAAGCGGCCCATGCTTGCTTACCCTTCCAGGGCGGTGATCTCCTTTTCCACCATTTCTTTGGTGGCGTAATTGAGGGGCGAAAAACGGCCCTTTGCCGCCTCCCTCAGCTTTTCCAGCGCGGCCTGCTTGTCTCCCGCGTCCAGATCGTACCGGGAAAGGAAATACAGGGTGTCGATCTGGTTATCCTTGATCTCAATGGCCTTGTCAAAATACGCCTTGGCCTTTTCCTTATCGCCCAGCAGGCGGTAATAGGTCTGGCCCAGGTTATCCAGCACCACCGGGTCTTCGTCGTCGTAATCCAGGGCCTCCAGGTTATAACTCAGGGCCTTTTCCTTGTCCCCCGCCTCAATGTAAAGGAAGCCCAGGGCCTGATAGGTGATGCCGCAGGGGGATTTGCGGTGGCTGGCCTCCAGCAGGCTCAGGGCCTTATCCGTTTCCCCCAGCTTATACTGGGCCACGGCGTAATCCATGAGCAGCTCCTGCCGCCGATCCGGGCGCATATCCGGCGCTTTTTCCGCTTTTTTCAGGATCTCCTTGACTTTCAGATAGTTTTCCTCGCCGCCTTCCCGCAGCAGGATCACCGCGTAGGGCAGCATATACGCCGCGGAAACAAAGCCGCTTTCATACAGCCGTTCATATTCCGGCTTGGCGGCCTCCGGGTGGCCCTTCTGGTGCGACATAATGGCCTTCCGGGCCCTGATCCCATCCATAAATCCCATGCGTCATTGCCTCCTTGCCTTTTGCATCAGCCGCGCATACCGCCGCTGCAGGGCCTGCATATCGGCGTTTTCGCTGTTCGCCGAAAGCAGTATGGCCCGTCTGGTATATTCGATGGCGGCGGGAATATCCCTCTTTTTATGCTCCTGTATTTTTGCCAGGGCGATGAGGGGGCCGACGCCCCCCTGCCGGTCCTTCACCATCTGCTCTAAGGTTTGGGCGGCCTGATCCCACTCCCCGGCTTTGCGGTAGCTTTCCGCAATCCGTCCCCGGGCCAGCACCGATACGGTGCCCCTGTCCGCCGCCCGGTAGCACATCCGGGCCTTCTCTCCGTTGCCCCGCTTTTCATACACCCTGCCGATGCTGAACAGATCCTCCGGCGCCCGGGCGTAGGCCAGGGGCTGATCGTGCAATCGGATCAGCCGATCCAGGATATAGGCCAGGGATACGATATCCTGCCCATTGTGATCCAATACGTCCTTAAGCAGCGCAAAATCCTTTGTCTTGAGGAAGCTGAAATACCTTTCCGGCACCAGCGCCCCGGGCAGATCATCCACTCGTTCCAGGCCCAGCACCGCCTCCTCCAGCGCGGTAAGGCTGCATCTTTGCAGCCGCAGCTTCCATACCCTTCGGCTGGCGGGCAAAAGATCCACGTGAGGCTTCACCGGCATCTGATCCCGAAGCCTGTGCATGGTGAAGCGGGCCTCCAGCAGGGGCAGGTCGAAGGTGGCCCCGTTAAAGGTGCAAAGCACCTTTCGTTTGTTCATTTCATCCGAAACGTGCTTCAGCAGAAAAATTTCCTCGTCATAATCCCGCATCAGGTACTGCCGAACGGTAAAGCCCTTTTCGTCAAAACAGCCGACGCCCACCAGGAAGGCCACGGTGCCCGCCCCGTGGGACAGGCCGGTGGTTTCCGTATCCAGGAAGCAGATGTCCTCCCTTCGGATATCCTGCCATTCCCCGCCCAGCATGAGGGATAAGGAATCGCCCCCGATTTCCTCCGGCAAAAGAAGCCTTTCCCCCGGCACGGAAAACGCCTTGATCAGGCAATCCTCCGGTCTGGGCTTATCCGGCTGCTTGGGGGTCTGGCCCGCCGCTTTCAATTTTTCCCGCAGGGACAGCAAAGCGTAATCACCTCAAGTATCAATAGAAGATGGAAAGCTCCTGCTCCCCTTC